>PLMC01000107.1:0-29571 GCA_003141495.1 Bacteroidales bacterium | reverse complement strand
TAAGATTTTAGCCAGCTTCAGGTTTTTCAGTTCGATTTCCCACAGTTTTTTCCCGGGATATCTTACATCCATATATCTTGATTCATTTGCAGATGTAATACTCTCATCCATAAAAGGGAATCGGCGTTCATCTGAACCTAATGCGCTGTAAAACCAGCTGTGACAGATTTCGTGGGCAATCACTTCATCGAGAAGATATGAATCATTCGCCACTCCGATTACTGTCAGCTCGGGATATTCCATACCGTCGCCGGCGTTAAGAGCGCTTTGAACTGCCGTAAATGTGCTATAGGGATAGTCGCCGTTCCATTTTGAAAAATACCATAAAGCATTATTTATGTATGAGACAGCATTTCTCCAGAGATATGCTTCCTGATTTGTAAACATTGCCAGGGTGATTACTTCCCTACCTGTTTCCGGAAGCCTGATCTTTCCTTTCAATACATGAAATCTCTTATCCGCAAACCATGCGAAATCGTGGATATTGTTCTCCTTATACCTCAATGTTTTCATCTGTTTTGATGAAGGGAGAAAATCTTCATTCACGTAGTCGGGGATTCTCATCCAAGCGGTATCGGCAGCAAGCTTATCGAGCCAATTCTTTTCCGCTTCGTTCTGAAGGATTCCTGTGGCACCGACAATATAATTAGACGGCAGAGTAATACTTACATCAAAACTGCCGTACTCAGAATAGAATTCGCCCTGATCGAGATAAGGCATCTGATGCCAGCCTGATCTGTCATATACAGCCGGTTTGGGATACCATTGAGAGATCTGGTAAGATTCCCCGATATGCCCTAAACGGGATGTAACCCCTTCAGGAATTTTCAGATGAAACGGTGTGGATATATTTATTGAGTCACCAGGTTTGAGAGGTTTATTTAGCATCAGTCTGCAGATATCAGGGAAACCTTCTAATAGATTCCATTGAATACTTTCACCTCCAACCTCGAAATTCAAAGAATCGATATATCCTTTTAACTCCGGGTCATTGAACAATTTTGACTTTCCGTCTCTTCTTAATAACTCCTTTGCCAGTTCAGTATTATTGTCAGAATAGCCATTTGGCCACAGATGATAATATATGAATCCCAGACTATCAGGGGAATTGTTTATGTACTCAACAGACTCCCATCCACGCAATTCATGCTTCAGGTCATTAAGAGTAACATGAATTTCATAATTCACTTTCTGTTGAAAATAATCCTGGGATGATGCTTCCAGGAAGGGAAAAATAAATCCGGGAATCAGGAATATATATTTCAGGCAGGAGAATTTAAAAAGAAGTATTTTCGAATTTTTCAGAAGAGATTTTTTCATTACATAAAAAAAGAAGCAAGATAAAGCTACATTAACTATCTGGCAACTTTTATTTCAATTACTGATGTAAAATTAGATGAGAATGACGAATGATTCATGACTCACGACACAGGGAAATCCGATTCTTTTCTTCATTTATTCTTGTATTCTTTGTTCGGTATAACGCGTATGAAAAACCTATTTTAACCCAAACCGATAGCTGAATTTAATCAGGAACACATTATGAGGACTATTTAACCCTTTATTGAACAGATCGCCAATATTGTTGAAAAAATCCATCTGCCCTGTATCGCTGTTATAACTTCTGGTCTGGCTCCATACGAGGAACAGTGTTGATCCCGGACTGTATTCCCATCTTATTACTAGGTTTGAAAGGAACTGCTTAACATTGAAATCATTTTTCCCAAGTGTATAGTCAGTCTTTCCGTCAGCATTTTCGTCGATGTTGTAATGATCCGTATCGAAAGCGATCTGATTGCTGTTGTAAGTAATGAACCTGTCCCTGTAACTGCTTGCTATCGGTTCACTTATGAATTTATAATCATAATACTTACCGGTTGCAACAAATGGTTGACCCCAGTATTGGAAGGTGAGATTCGGACTAATGTTAACATTCACTCTGAAAGAAGTGCTGATAGTTTTCTGATCGATGCTGCCAAAGATGTAACGGGGATTGCCNNATGTCTAATTCTGCATATAGGTTATCGGAGCTGTTTTTAAAACCTTTTGATCCGCTTGCATAAACACTAAACATCAGCTTTTTCCGGTTATCAGTTGAAAAGCCAAGCCTTGCATTGATGCTGCCTGGTAATTTCATCATTGGTCCGCCGCGAAGCATATCGGTAGAAAGTGATGATGTGTTAAGGCTGCCTCCGGTCCATACACTCCAGAAATTTTTCAGATTTATGTTTGCGTTCCATTCATAACCTCCCCCGATCCAGTTACCTCCAAAATTATTGACTGAATAAAAGTCAGAGTTAAGATTAAAACTCTTATAGATGCCTTTGGGGTCAAATTGGTTGTATCCGGCCCACAGGACAGAAAGCACCTGATCTGTTGTACGCATGTAACCCAGGTCATTAATTTCAAAGCCGGGGGTTTTCCATAAGACTGCACCAAGAAAATTCCAGTGTCCGTTTAATTTCTCTATCTCCATTCTCCCTCCTGATCCGCTAAGTGAAGTTTTGTTTGTATCCAGTAAAGCATAGTTTTTATCAGGTCGCTGGAAATAGTGTGCGGAGGATTCCTGTGTATTCGTAATAGCTTTTTTAGAGCCTTCCACCAGGCTGAATGCTGTATTGAGGTTAAACATCCAGTTTTTTTTCTTGAAGTATTGAGTAAAATCAATTCCNNCTGGTAAAAATCCCGCCGATTATAGTGTTGCCATTGTTAATGTCTTTTTGTATGCGTCCTACAAAATAATTTGTCAATGGTTCAACTGTTGCAAATTTTCTTCCGCCAATGGTATCAATTTCCGCCTTCTCCTGAGCGGTAACAGCCTCAACAAAACCAACCGATAGTCCGTTTTTATTCTTTCCGGTAAGTTTAGCTGCACCGAGAATATCAGTTCTCGTTGGTATATCTGCATACCATCCGTCATTAAGGTTGGGATATCCTTGCGGTTGGCGGCCTATTCTTCTGGAATAGAAAAGATTATCATTTCCGACCCCACCATCGCCAATACCCAGACCAAAGTTTGTGATATTATTTCCTTCGATAAAGAATGGACGCTTCTCAGTAAAAAAAGTCTCATAAGCTGAAAGATTTACCACAGACGGATCGGCTTCGACCTGACCAAAGTCGGGATTAATTGTCAGGTCCATCGTCATATTATTTGTGACACCAATCTTGGCATCTATTCCGCCATTCAGTTTTGACAGTTTACCTGTTGCCTGGAATGGATTTTCCGGTACAGCCTGAAAAGTTTCAGTTTTGGCAACTCCATAGGGGGTTACGTCGAAAATTTTCCGTGGTTTAATTTGCTCCAACCCCTTTAGTTCTCCAAACAGATGAACTAATCCGGGAGCGTCTCTTGGAATATGCTGCCAGAAAGTCTGTTCGTTCTTCCTGTATAAAATTCTTGCTACGTCAATTCCCCACACATCACCGGACCTTTTTTCAAATCTGACCTGGCTGAAAGGAATTTTCATCTCGGCTACCCAGCCTTCCTTGTTAATTGAGGTTTTAACCCACCAGTTCGGGTCCCATGATGAATCTCCGTTACCGGAGTCATTGGTAAACATCTGATCGTATTTAACGCCTGCTGAACTTACCCCAAACAGAAAGCCGGTGCGGAGGTCATGAAAACTATCGATAATTATACCTACAAGGTCGCCGTCAGCCTCATCGCGTCTCGTTAAACGGTTAACAATACTGTCAGGTGATGTATCATAAGACTTAATTGCCACATAGAGATTGTCATTATCAAACAATATCTTGAATTCGGTCCTCTGAGTTTCGGGTTGTCCGTTATATGGCTGATTCTGGGTAAAGCTGCCTGCCCAGGCACCGGTCTGCCATGCTTCATCATCGAGAACACCGTTAATGACAGGAGGATTCGTTATCATTGTAGCAGTATATTGCTTTTTCTCGGGATCCTGTCCAAAAAGTATCGGGAGAAGAACAAATATGAATAGTATAATTGAAAAAATTCTTTTCATTAAAGGTATCGATTAAGTGGTTTTCTTGGTAAGGACGTATAAGGTTGGATTTTGATGCAAAAAGCCATCTATTTTTACTTTTTCTAAATAAAAATTTCATGGGTCATCTTATAAAGAGACTCTGATGGGATTGTTACCCTATTCATAAAGCCGGATAAATTCAAATGTATTACCCGTGTATTCCAAAAATTTTAGAAAGTCAGATTTCGAAAGAACCAGAGAGGCTGTGTTTATATTAGGGTGAAAAGTAAGCCTGTCAAATTCTTTTAATTTCTCATCTATAAACAGATGGACGTGTTTTTCAGNNTCGGATGCAAAGGTAAGTTTCCCCTGTTTTAAACGTTTCTCGAGGTCCCTGATATTAAGCTGTCTCAGGTGTTCAAGGATAACGAGATAATGTCTGTCTCCTTTATGATTACGAAAGAAGATGTTCTTACATCGTCCTGAATTGTAGTTTTTCCAGTGGATTTTAGTATCTTCAATTGTCGCAAGAGGAGGATGTTCGTGATACTCAAATTGAATATTCAGCTTTTCGAAAAGCAAATAAAGTTCTTCTTGTCCCCTCATCTGGAATCAGTTTTTTTCGGGATAAATAGAAATTCCATTTCGGCAAGCAAGGCGATATCCATGCCTCCTTCCTTCAGGTCAATATCTTCCTCGTCATAAAACCATTCAACAATAACCGGTATCCCAAGAGGGATAAGTCTCTTTAACTCTATAAAAATGTCATACAGGAATTTCGCTGACGATGAATTGAAATAAGCAAGATCGGCTTTAAATTTCAGGGGGTAATCGGGCCTGTAATCCTTATATTTTCCTTCAAGCATTTCATTAACAAAAGTGACAACCCATTCAATAACAGGATAATACATAGCGCGAACATCTTCAGGGGAAGATATTCCGCTTATAAGAAAAATATTTTCTTCAGGTGAAAAGTTAACCTCAGGGGTGATACTTGTCTTACTAATATAAAGTTTTTGCATAAGCATTCTTGTTTACAAAATTGTCTCGATAATTTTTAAGTGCATACCTGTTTTCTCCGGTTACCGCTATAATAATTTATTATTTTTATCCTCAGGACAATAGCCTGTATCTTCGAGGAGTGAACTTTTAGAATAGGCGTCTACAGCCAACTTATCGCAGATTTCATTTTCAGGATTATTGGCATGGCCTTTTATCCATACAAACCTGATATTATGTTTCCGGTAACTTTTTAAAAACCTGATCCANNAGATCCGGATTTTTTTTCTTTTTAAAAGCTTTGGATTCCCACTGGAAAACCCATCCTTTTTCGACGGAATCTGCAACATATTTTGAGTCGGTATAAACCACTACCCTGCTTTCAGGTATCTTCAGAGCTTCCAGCCCTTCAATAACTGCCAGTAACTCCATCCTGTTATTTGTAGTAAGTCTGAATCCTGCTGATTTTTCAAGCCTGTGTTTACCTGAGATAAGTACTATGCCATATCCTCCCGGCCCCGGGTTTCCGCTTGAAGCTCCATCGGTATATATTGATATTTCACTTTGCATGATGCAGGATTATGCCTGTATTGGTAACGAAAAGTTTTATTGCAATTGATAGCAGAATAACGCCGAAAACTTTTCTAAGGATTTGCAACCCGCCTGCACCCAGTAATTTTTCAAATATTGAAGTTAATCGCAATACAAGATAAATTACTATCATATTCAGAACGAGGGCAATAAAAATATTAATTGTTTGATATTCAGCTTTCAGAGAAAGGATTGTAGTAATTGATCCGGCTCCGGCGATTAATGGGAATGCAATTGGGAATATTGATCCTTCGCTGTGTGAATCCTGTTTAAAAAGTTCAATACCAAGAATCATTTCCATTGCTATCAAAAAAATGATAAAAGAACCTGCGATTGCAAAAGATGAAACATCGATACCAAAGATGCCAAGCAGGGGGCTTCCTATGAAAAGAAAAGCCAGTAAGATTATGAATGAAACAAGTGTGACTTTAATTGATTTAATATCACCTGATTTGGCTTTAATATCAATTATTATTGGTATTGATCCCGGTATATCAATAATTGCAAAAAGGACCATAAAAGCAGCAAGGATCTCTATCAGACTAAAATGCATGTTTTAAAATTTTGGTGCTAAGATAATAAAATTCACCTCATGCAAAATCTACTCCCGGTATCCCATGAACTCACCCCGTCCCCCTCTCTGCTTTGCAAAGAGGGGGCGTAGCGCATTGTTTATGAATGAAATCCCCCCTCTTTACGAAGTAGAGAGGCGGACGACCGTTAAGAAATTGCTGCAGGCAATTTTAGGGAGGAGCGAGCCTGCAGGGCTGAAGAGGGGGTGAGTACATGATGAATTCTATCGAACTATTGTCATCTCATCAACAAGATGTTTGGCACCTGAATAAATATCCATTATCCAGAGGACATACCGAATGTCAACAGCAATAGTCCTTTGAAGGTCGGGTTCATAAGCGATGTCTCCGCTCATTGATTCCCAGTTACCATCAAATGCCAAACCAATTAATTCACCGTTCCCATTCATCACAGGGCTGCCTGAGTTACCACCGGTAATATCATTTGTGGTAAGAAAGCAAACCGGCATGTAACCTTTTAAAGATCCATATCTGCCATATTCTTTCTTATTGTTCAGCTCAATAAGCCTTTTAGGAACATCGAATTCATAATCGCCTGGTTTATATTTATCTACAACTCCCTGAAGTGTAGTATAATATTTATAGGTAACGGCATCCCTCGGGTCATAATCCTGGACTGTACCATATGAAAGACGCATTGAAGAATTTGCATCAGGATACTGGGTTTTTTCGGGAACCATCTCCATCAAAGCTGCAATCCAGAGCCTTCTTCCTGTAGTCAATCCTGCATCGAACTGGCTTAATCCGTTTGATGTTTCTCCTGTAACTTTATTAAATGAGGCAGAAGTAAGGTAAACCGGGTCACTTTCAAGTGTTTTAAGAACAGGTTTACTGAGGAAGTCGTTCAGTTTTGTTTCATTTGCAAACAGAGATTTGGCAAACATATCATCAACGAACATATCGATGTTTCCTTTAAACTTCTTATCAATAACATTTAAATAAAAATCGGGAAGGAATTTAGCGGGTACGTCTGCCCTGTAAAGCTTCAGCATTGCTTTCATTGACTTATTATCTGTAGGAGGATTATAATCCTTAAAAAAGTCATTGCCGTTTTTCTTAATCTGATAAACTGCATCAGAGATCTTCTGATTATCTTTTGCCTTGAGTGCCATAACCAAACCGGCAACCCCGCGATTTAGGCTTAATAGTTCGCATCCCTGAAGGCATTCATTGAGATATTGAAGGGCATTGTAATATTCTGCCCTGCCTTCAATTGCCGTTTTTATCATATTAAGAGCTTCCCCGTATTTTGCTTTTCGTTCAGGAGTGGCGACCACCCATTTATTGAACTGGTTCTCAAGCTCTTCTTTCTTTGTTTTTACATTCAATTTTTCAAGACTGCCCTTTTGTCCAATGGAATATTTCCAGTAGTTTGAAGAACCGGAGTATTTTGCTGAGTATTGAATATTTACTTTCTGGTCTGCCAGCATATCTTTCATCCAGATTTCCTGCTTAATGCCACGTATTTTAATCCTGTCGGGATGTACTATCTGTAGTTGTTCGTTTACCTCGTAAGAGGTCATGTATCTGCTGGTCCTTCCGGGATAACCAAGGATCATAGCAAAGTCACCTTTATTACGGTCTTTAATTGAAACCGGTAAAAAGTATTTGGGTTTCAGGGGAATATTTTCTTTAGCATATGGAGCGGGTTTACCATCTGGTCCAGAATAGACACGGAAAACACTAAAATCACCGGTATGGCGCGGCCATTCCCAGTTGTCGGTATCAAAACCGAATTTGCCTATTGAGGATGGTGGTGTTCCAACCAAACGGACATCGGTATATCTCTCATATACAAGAAGATAAAAATAATTACCACCGTAGAAACTTGCAACCTGTACCCTGTAACTATTTCCTTCAGAGGCTTTCTTCTCAATTGCCAGTCGTGCCTCATTTATTGCTTCGGTGCGATCTGTTTCGCTCATACCCTGTTTAACATTTGCAAGAACCTGACTGGTAACATCTTCAATCCGGATCAGAAATGTCACCGAAAGATTTGGGTTTGGCAGCTCTTCTTCTTTCGACATAGCCCAGAACCCGTCACGGAGATAGTCGTGGTCAACACTGCTGTGCGCCTGGATGGAACCATAACCGCAGTGGTGATTTGTAAGGACAAGACCCTGTGATGAAACTATTTCTGCTGTGCATCCCCCTCCAAAAATAACTACGGCATCTTTAAGACAAACTTTGTTGAGACTGTATATATCTTCAGCAGAGAGTTTCAGACCCAGTTCAGTCATTTTACCAATGTTTAATTTTTCAATGAGAGGTAACAGCCACATACCTTCATCAGCTTTAGCTTTGAATCCAAAATTTAGGACAAGGATTAATAATATTGCAAACAACTTTTTCATAAAGTCTAACTTATTTAGATTGATTTTAAATTAATCGTCAAAGATAACTTTTAAAATAATTTAAATATCAGGATTTATGCATAAAAATTCATTGATTTTCGAGCTATTTGGAATCTTGTACTCATGATCACCTATAATCATAATTAAGAAAGTTAGGAAATCAAAAGTCTATTTTAAGCTGGTTATCGAAAAGATTAAATGATTTTCTATGAAAGGGAGTTATTCCATATTTCATTATGGCTGCCCTGTGAAAAGAGGTGGGATATCCTTTATTTTTATTCCAGCCATACTCAGGAAATTCATTATGAATTTTTTCCATGAACTCATCGCGGAATGTTTTTGCAAGAACTGAAGCGGCAGCAATTGAGAGATAAAGTCCGTCGCCTTTAATAATTGTTTTGTAATCAATGTNNTCAATCGCAATATGCATGGCTTTTATAGAAGCTCTGAGAATGTTCATTTCGTCAATTTCAGTATTATCGACAAATGCGACCTTCCAGTCAACTGCCGAGTTAATAATCTCATCTTTTAGAAAAGCTCTCTGTCGGGCTGAAAGTTTTTTGGAATCATTGAGAACAGGATGTTTGTAGTTTTTTGGAAGTATAACTGCCGCAGCCACCACAGGCCCTGCCAGACAACCTCTTCCGGCTTCATCGCAACCCGCTTCAATAAGATTATGATAGAAGAATGATTTTAACATTTCACGACAAAATAATCCGAAAAGGCCTTAAAATATCATTTAAATCGAAGTTTAAGTCAGAAAAGCCCATCCTTTAAGGTAAACTATAAGGCTGACTTAAAGGTTTTTAAACAAGTTATTAACATATTTATCAACAAAAATTATTGCTTTTTCAAAAATACGTTTATATTTGATCTTCCGGAAGAAATATAACATGATTAAAGGAACTAAGGTTTTATTGCTAATATTACTATTATCCTGGACGAAGAGTTATCCCCAGCAGTTATCGCATCAGGTATTAGTTCCTGCCGCCGGATTAGCTACTTCCGGAGAAATAAATTATTCACAGACTATTGGTGAGACAGCGGTAGAATTAATCGGTAGCGCTGGTTTTCAGTTAACACAGGGATTTCAGCAACCGGGGATAAAAATCACTCCGGATATCATACCTGAAGGTACAGGGGTGGATGTTTACCCGAATCCTGCAACAGATTATGTTAATGTTAAATTATTCGGTGATGTAGCCCGAAAATTCAGAATTGAGGTGATTAATATTACGGGGATGGTAGTTAAATCGATAACAATGGATTTTACTGATAAGTATTATTATATAGAACAGATTGAGGTTGCCACATTCAAGTATGGTTTTTATTTTATAAGGGTGACAAGTAATGATGGAAGAATTAGCAGGATATTTAAAATTGAGAAAATGTAATCCGGAAAACTATGGCTTTAAAAGTTTTTAAGAGGTATTATGTGTTGTTGATATTATTACTTTCAGGTACAATATCTTATGGGCAGAATGTTCCACTGGGCATCTTTTACCAGGCTGTTGCAAGAGACAATGTTGGTAAAGAACTTGCCAATAAAAAAATCGACGTGAAATTTTCTATTATCTCGGGGAATCCGCTTGGCACAATTGTTTATCAGGAGCTTTATTCCGATGTTACTACTTCAAAATATGGTGTATTTTCATTGATTATAGGTAAAGGGACACCGACAGGCGGTCTCTATGGTGATTTATCCCAGATTCAATGGAATACAGCATTTCATTACTTAAAGGTAGAAGTAAAATTTGACAATGATTTTATAGATATGGGAACCATGCAGTTCCTTGCCGTCCCATATGCACTTTATGCACAGAAATCACTTGAGCCCGGGCCTCAGGGACCAAAAGGTGATCCGGGTGACCCGGCATCAGATAATCAGACACTTTCCTTTGATGGTAATAACCTTTCAATTGCCAATGGAAATACTGTAAATCTTTCATCGCTGAATGTTCCTCACCAGCTTACACTTATAGGAGATACCCTTTCTATTCTGGGTGGCAATAAGGTAGGATTAACAAATCAGATCCAGGATCTGCAGCTCGATGTAAACAATAAACTAAAAATAACTAAGAACGCTTCTGCAACTGTAATTGATCTTTCGAAATTTAACCAGTCCTTGAGTTTTAATCCTTCGGATAACAAACTGACTATTTCAGGTGGAACTCTCCCTGTGGATCTCTCGTCTCTTAAAAACGATGCTGATTCAGATCCAACAAATGAATTGCAGACATTAAGTTATAATAAAAACACTGGTGATCTCACTATCTCTTCAAAAAACACAGTTAATCTTGAAAATTCTGTTGGATTCAAAGCAAAAAAGAGCATTTCTCAAACAGGATTAACCATTGGATCAACGTATCCATTTATCAATCAGGATGTTGAATTTAATGACGGAGCTGGTTATGATTCTGGAACGGGGAGTTTTACTGCTCCGATAGCTGGTATATATACTTTTTGTATTTACTATAAAGCTGATGGCTCAGGAAGTAGCAGAGAACTTAGCTTGCTTAAGAATGGCACTGTTTATGAGATACTTGGATCCGATATAGTAACTAACACTGAATTGACCAAATGGGTTACAATGAAGCTTGATCAGGGCAATGTAGTTAGTTTGACTATCAATACAGGCATGTCCACCTATTCAGGAACGGGATCATTCATTGGTTATAAAGTTAATTAGAAACTACTGATATTTCTATCTGACTATCAAGCCGTTTAACTAATCTTAATCTTGATGGAACACCCCGACAAGTCGGGGCAGGCTCTCCGGTGTTCTGAAAATTGTTTATTCTTTCATTTTTCTATTATTAATGGAACACCTCCGTTGTTCTGTTTAAATTATTTCCCCCCCAAATCATGATACTTCCCGTTGAGATTCCTCATTTTGCTACGCTCCATTCGGAATGACATTTCATTTTTGAAGTTTAAGGGGGAAGAAGTGGCGATTCGCAAAGGAATATCTTTAAAAATATGTACTAATGTCGCGAATCGCCACTTCTTCCCCTAATAATCATCTAATACGGTGTCATTCCGAGCGTTAGCGAGGAATCTCCTACTTATCCTTTATCAGTCTGAATAAAATTACTGTAAACACTATAGCTGCCAGAATTCCTGTCACGTCACTCGCCATGTCCTTGACGCTACATGTCCTTCCGGGAATAAGCTTCTGATGTAACTCATCAAGAGCAGCAAACGTCACGAGGAATGCTGTTATGACCATGAACTTTCTGAATCTGATTTTAAACTCTTCTCCTGCAAATGAAAGGAAAGCCACGAATGTTAAAACTCCGTATTCACAAAAATGAATAAGATAATCCAGTCGGAACTCAGCCTTTGCGGTATGGATCTTTAATGTTGGAATATTAGGGATAGACGATAAAATAATTATCGTTAATCCCCATGCAATAAGCAAATACCTGGCAACGGGATGGAGAATTATAATGAGTTTCAACATAGGTGTTCAATCGAATGCCAAAAGTAAAGTTTTATGCCATATAATTATCCTCGGACAATAGGTAAGTACGATTATTTACGTATTTAAAAGGTAAAAGACTAAATTTGTCCAAAAATCCAGAAATGATAACTAACGAACAGATAAAGGCTTTATCGGGACGCCGCGACGCGTTAAGGAGGTACCTTTGACATCGAAGGGAAACGTGAACTCATAGCTGAAAAAGAAAACCTGTCACAACAACCCGGTTTATGGAATGATCCAAAAAAGGCTGAGGACCTTCTGAAAGGTATAGCTCAATTAAAAAGCTGGACAATAGCTTTTGACAAAATTAATTCTGCCATCGATGATATTAATGTAATAAATGACTTCTATAGGGAAGGGGAAGCAACTGAAGAAGAAGTTGATAACCAGTATAAGAACTGTCTTTCCCTGATTGAAGACCTGGAGGTCAGGAACATGTTACAGAAAGAAGAAGATCAGCTTGGTGCTATTCTGAAAATAAATTCCGGCGCCGGCGGTACTGAAAGCAACGACTGGGCTGCTATGTTGATGAGGATGTATCTGCGGTGGGCTGAAAGAAACAACTACAAAGTTAAAGAACTTGATTATCAGCCCGGTGATGAGGTTGGTATTAAATCTGTGACTTTAGAGGTTGAAGGTGAACGGGCCTATGGTTATCTTAAAAGCGAAAACGGTGTACACAGGCTTGTAAGGATATCACCCTTCAACGCACAGGGAAAACGGCAAACAACTTTTGCATCGGTCTTTATATCACCACTCGTTGATAACAATATTGAAATTGAAATTAATCCGGCTGATATTACATGGGACACATTCCGGTCGAGTGGTGCCGGGGGTCAGAATGTCAATAAGGTTGAGACAGCGGTGAGGTTAAGACATAAGCCTTCAGGACTGGTAATCGAAAACCAGGAAACACGATCACAGCTCAATAACAAGGAGAATGCGATGAGGATCCTTAAATCACAGCTTTATGAGCTCGAACTCAGAAAGCAAAGGGAGGAGCAGGCAAAGATTGAAGGCGAGAAGAAAAAAATTGAATGGGGTTCACAAATAAGATCTTATGTGCTTCATCCATACAAAATGGTTAAGGATTTACGCACAAACCATGAGACCGGAAATGTACAGGCAGTTCTTGATGGTGACCTGAATCCATTCATAAAATCTTTTCTGATGGAGTTTGCCGGGCAATAATCAAAAATTCCATAATCATCTAGATATGATAAATTTCATAAAAACTTTGATTACCGATTCATTTAATTTGCGTTTCAAATAACAAGACTGAAAACAATGGCGCAAAAGGAAAAATTATTTGATCAGTTTCCCCCGGTAACCACAAAAGAGTGGATGGATAAGATTAATACTGACCTGAAGGGTGCTGACTTTAATGAAAAATTTGTCTGGAAAACAAATGAAGGGTTTGAAGTAAAGCCATTTTACCGGATGGAGGATATTGAAAACCTCATGTATATCAACACGCTGCCGGGCCAATTTCCATACAGCAGAGGCACAAAGATTAAAAACAACAATTGGTTGATCAGGCAGAATATAGAAGTAAATAATTATTCTGAAGCGAACCGTAAAGCCTTGACAATCCTTACAAAAGGGGTTAATTCACTTGGTTTTATTATTGCTGACCCGGAATCTGTTAATGAAAAGAATTTTGACTTTCTCCTCGAAAGAATCTTCCTGGGTGGAGTCGAAATAAATTTTCTCTCTAATGGCAAAGCAAAGGAGATAATTGATCTGATAATAAGTTA
This sequence comes from Bacteroidales bacterium, assembly GCA_003141495.1. Classification (GTDB taxonomy): domain Bacteria; phylum Bacteroidota; class Bacteroidia; order Bacteroidales; family VadinHA17; genus LD21. The sequence goes on along the minus strand of PLMC01000107.1, from coordinate 15,852 downwards.
TGTAGAAAGATCTTATTCAGACCCAAACAAAATAAGAGGAGCAATTGAAGTTGATCCGTTGAGCAGACTGATGGTTAATGGGACTTTATGTATTCCTCCTGAACAGGGATTTGATTACCTGGCTTCAGTTGTAAAATCTTCAGCATCTCTTCCTCACTTCAGAACGATCAATATTAATGCGTCAAATTTTAATAATGCAGGGGCTGATATAGTTCAGGAACTGGCATTCGGAATTTCTATGGGAAGCGAATACCTGGCACAACTTACGGAGAGGGGAATAAGTGCCGATCTTGCAGCTTCAAAGATAAGGTTCAGTTTCGGAACGGGATCAAACTATTTCCCGGAAATTGCGAAGCTGAGAGCTGCCCGCCTTCTCTGGTCTGTTGTCACCAATGGTTTCAATCCTGCCCACGGTGAAAATATTAAAATGGATATACATTGTATTACAAGTGAATGGAATAAAACAATGTACGATCCTTATGTAAATATGCTAAGAACACAGACTGAAGCAATGTCGGCAATTCTCGGTGGGACAGATTCACTTACGGTAGAACCCTTTGACATTGTTTTCAGGCATCCTGACGGATTCTCTGAAAGAATCGCCAGGAACCAGCAACTGATACTTAAGGAAGAGGCTTATTTCGATAAGGTCGCAGATCCTTCGGCAGGTTCGTATTATATTGAGAACCTCACAAATCTGATTGCAGAAAACGCATGGAAATTATTTCTTGAAATTGAAGAACATGGTGGCTTTCTCTCCTGCCTTAAGTCAGGATTGATTCAGAAAAAGCTGTCCGTATCGGCATCCCAAAGAAAGTCGGATATTGAAGCTGGTAAAGAGATACTTCTTGGAACAAACAGATTTCCAGACCTCAATGAAAAAGCTCCTTCAGAAATTGATCTGACCAGAGTATTTAAATCACCTGCAGTGGGCAGTAATCTTCAGGTTGAACCGATAAGACTTTTCAGAGGATCGGAGGAGCATGAGAGGTTGAGATTAGGAGCTGATAAAGGAACAAAAATGTAGAGAATGAGACCCAAATTCAGATATAGCGACCTAAAAACCCTCCGTTTCACGAGGAAAGATTATCCTGAGTGGGAGAAGGGAAATAGCTTAAAAAAAGAATGGATAACTCCGGAACAGATTCCCATCAGGAGCGTTTATACTAAAGAGGATCTGGCCGGTATGGAGCATTTAAATTATGCCGCCGGATTACCTCCATTTTTAAGAGGACCATATTCCGGTATGTATGCAATGTTGCCATGGACAATAAGGCAATATGCAGGATTTTCGACAGCTGAAGAGTCAAATGCATTTTACAGGCGTAACCTGGCTGCCGGGCAAAAAGGATTGTCTGTGGCTTTTGATCTTGCCACGCACAGGGGNNGATTCAATTCTTGATATGAAATTACTTTTTGACCAGATTCCTCTTAATAAGATGTCTGTGTCGATGACTATGAATGGAGCCGTTCTTCCGATAATGGCTTTTTATATAGTTGCAGCACTTGAACAGGGAGCAAAGCTCGATGAACTATCAGGAACAATCCAGAATGATATTCTGAAAGAATTCATGGTAAGGAACACTTATATTTATCCTCCTGAGTTTTCGATGAAGATAATTGCTGATATTTTCAGGTTTACCTCAGAAAAAATGCCCAGGTTCAATTCAATAAGCATCTCAGGCTATCACATGCAGGAGGCAGGCGCTACGTGCGATATAGAACTTGCTTATACGCTTGCCGACGGACTTGAATATCTGAGAACCGGAATTAAAGCGGGGCTTGATATCGATGCTTTTGCACCCCGTCTCTCGTTCTTCTGGGCAATCGGCATGAACCATTTCATGGAAATAGCCAAGATGAGGGCAGCAAGAATGTTATGGTCGAAAATTGTAAGTGAATTCAATCCAAAGAATTCCAAATCACTTGCTCTCAGAACTCACTGTCAGACATCAGGCTGGAGCCTGACCGAGCAGGATCCTTACAATAATGTTGGACGAACCTGCATCGAAGCTATGGCAGCCGTATTGGGTCATACACAGAGTCTTCATACAAATGCACTCGATGAGGCTATAGCCCTGCCTACTGATTTTTCAGCACGGATTGCAAGAAACACCCAGATATATATCCAGGAGGAGACAAGGGTTTGCAAGGCAATTGACCCATGGGCCGGATCATACTATGTTGAGACGCTGACAGATGAAATTGTTCAGAGGGCATGGGAGCATATTAAGGAAGTTGAAAGTCTGGGAGGTATGGCAANNATAGTTGGTACAAACAGTTACAGGCTTGAAAAAGAAGATCCTATCGAAACACTCGAGGTTGATAATTCAGCCGTCCGTGAATCGCAGATTGTGAGGCTGGCTAAACTCCGTACCGAAAGGAACGAAACTGAATGTCAGACTGCACTTGATGCAATAACCAAATGTGTTCAGACCGGTGAAGGCAACCTTCTTGAATTAGCTATAGTTGCAGCTGCAAAAAGAGTAAGTCTGGGCGAAATATCTTATGCATGTGAAAAAATTGTAGGGAGGTACAAAGCAGTGATGCAAACAATATCAGGTGTTTATTCATCGGAGTATAAATCGGATGATGATTTTAAAGAAGCGAAGGCACTTGTTGCCCGGTTTGCGGAAAAAGAGGGCCGCCAGCCCAGGATAATGATCGCCAAGATGGGCCAGGATGGTCACGATCGGGGTGCAAAAGTAGTCTCAACAGGTTATGCTGATATTGGCTTTGATGTGGATATCGGACCACTCTTCCAGACTCCTGCTGAAGCAGCTAAACAAGCTGTTGAGAATGATGTTCATGTTTTAGGCGTCTCCAGTCTTGCCGGTGGACATAAAACACTTATTCCACAGGTAATTAATGAGCTGAAGAGATTTGGGAGGGAAGATATACTTGTAATTGCAGGTGGAGTAATCCCTCACCAGGATTATCAGTTTCTGTACGACTCAGGTGTGGCAGCAATATTCGGACCGGGTACATCAGTTTCAAAAGCTGCTAAACAGATTCTTGAGATATTGCTGGAGATCTATTATTAGTAAAAGCTAATATTAGCCGGGTGAAATTACTAAACATAAGATTGGGAACAAACTTCTGCAAACCATCAATTTGCACCATTTTTTTAACCAATAAAAAGTAAGAAAGTAGATAATAACTTTTAACTTTGAGTTAAAATTAAAACATTAGCGTTATGAAAAACTTAAAACAGATTGTATTAATTGGAATTCTGTTAGTCTTTGGACTTTCATTAACTTCGTTTGGGCAGAAATCTAAACCCTGGGTCGTTCCGGATAATTTCAAAACCATGAGTAATCCTGTTAAGTCAGATGATGCAAATCTTCTGGCAGGGAAAGATCTTTTTAACAAGACTTGCGCTGCATGTCATGGGAAAACAGGTTTAGGCGATGGTCCGAAATCAAAAGGTCTGAAGACACCCGTAGCCAGTTTTTTGACAGCAGACTGTCAGAAACAGACCGATGGAGAGCTGTTCTATAAATCAAAAACCGGCCGGGGAGATATGCCTAAATATGAAGGGAAGATTGATGATAACGGCCTCTGGCAGGCAGTTAACTATATAAGATCATTAAAGAAATAATATAAATACATACCATAAAAATAAAAGCCGTTCTGAGAAGGAACGGCTTTTATTTTTATTATACAATCTATCAATATTAACTCAAAGACCTGATCATTTACGACCGCAATAGACTCCTTCCCTTACATCGCTACTGGAATTTTTCCAACCTTTTCTTCTCTTTTCTTTGTACTTATGTCATCTATGCAGTAATCTTCAAAAACTATTGCTATTGCTATTTTACTCAGAAATGTAAAAAGTAAAAAGCCGCTTGAAAATATCATAACTGCAGTACGGACTTCAGTTATAGAAGGAGTATAAACATATATTTGTCCTAACGTGTCAGGAGTAAAACCCGGAACTATCAAAGCTATTCCTTTTTCAATATACACGCTACCGTAAATCAGAACAGCTCCGATATTAAGTGTCAGGAAATTTTTTCTTGTACCTGGAATAAGGAATAGCAGAAATGCGATGCTCCCCATTATTATTGAAGACCAGCTATAGATAACAATTTCATGATTTTCCCCGATTCCAAACAATAAATATTTCCAGTATAAAATATTTTCGGTTCCGGAGTAAAATTCTTTGAAAAGTTCAGCTACAGTGAAAAACAGATAAATGAACATTGCATAAACCATCAATTCGGCAATAGTCCAGATTGCCTCATCTTTTATTTCAAATTTTGTTATTTTACGTAAAATCTGAAATAGAATAAGAAGTATAGCAGGTCCCGAACAAAAAGCAGAAGCTAAAAAGCGGGGAGCCAGCAGAGCACTGTTCCAAAAAGGCCTCCCTGGTAAAGCATTGAATAAAAAGGCTGTAACAGTGTGAATTCCGATTGCAAGAGGAATACTTAATAAGACAAGCGGCATCACAAACGATACTTTATATTCCTTCTTGTAAAAATGACAGTACAATAAATAAACCACAATGATTAAATTGAGTATAAAATAGGAATTCAGAACGAAAAAGTCCCAAGATAAAAGTGATGAAGGGAAGTTCAGGATTCCAATTCCGGGAAGCATATGCCAGAATCTTAATGGATTACCGATATCAACCACGATAAAACAAAGGCACATAATAACTGCGCATATGGCTAACAATTCTCCAAAAATCACAATTTCTTTGATTGGTTTCCAGTGATAAACATATGCAGGAATAACCAACATTACGGAAGCAGCTGCAACTCCGACCAAAAATGTGAAATTTCCGATATAAAATCCCCATGAAACTGAATCACGCATATGAGTTATGATTAGTCCGTGAGCCAATTGGTTGGCATAACCAAATCCCCCCCAGACAGTTAATAAGATCAGAAAAGTTACCCATGCATAATATGATGCACTTCCTTTAGTGATTATTTTGAAACTGCCGTTTACAAATCGAAAGAAATTCATATGGTTTATTTTTTATTTGAACGCTGAATAGATTTGATTATACCCCGAAGAAATAATAAAATCTGGGCTGTGTGTTAAGTTCTTGCTTTAGTACCAATACCCTTTTATTTGCCAGAATATACCGGATTTCACTATCAGGATCCAATAAATTCCCGAATTTTCTAGCGCCGACCGGACATACTTCAACACAAGCCGGATATTTGCCATTCCTTACCCTCTTTATACAGAAGGTACATTTTTCAACTACCCCCTTCATCCTTGGTCTGTTTCCTAAATAGTGAGTCTCCGGATTTATTTCATCAGCGGGTATAGTTGGTTCTCCCCAGTTAAAATGCCTTGCTCCGTAAGGACAGGCAGCCATACAATATCTGCAGCCTATACACCAGTTATAATCAACCACAACAATTCCGTCGGGCTCCTGCCATGTAGCTTTTACAGGACAAACCTCAGTACATTGAGGATTTCTGCATTGCTGACATTGTACCGGAACATAAAAATATCCTTCCTCGGGAACAAGTTCAGGATTATAATGAACGTCAGAATGTGCAAAGTCAATACCTTTTTCCTTTTCCATCTGCAAAACCTGAATATAGTGAATCTGAGGATCACGAGATTGATTATTTTCTTTTACACAGGCATACACACATCTTCTGCAACCGACACATCGTGATAAATCGAGGGCATAACCGAATTCTACTCCACCAGCTGCAGGTTCATCCGTTACATGGAATTCTTTCCCGTACTTGGCTGTGTATTTTTTTTCCAGGTCTTTTATAATGTCATCTTTCTCTTTTTTAGATAAGGTTCTGAAGTTTTTCTGTAAAAATTCTTTCATAGTTACGGGGCCGCATCCCGAAAGCGCTAAAGAACCAACTGCAAATATTGACAGGTTCTTTAAAAATTTTCGACGGCCTGAATAATTAACTGGTTTCTTCATAAAAGTCTATTTTTTTACCCTTTTCTATTTAATTTCTGCATCCTCCCTGAAAGGAGGAGCTTCCGGTTTAAGAGGTTTGAATTTCGGGGAGTGAGGATTATGGCAGCTTACGCAGAGATAATATTGTTTCTTACCATTCCAGTCACCTGTTCTTCTTCCATGGACTCCGACTTCCCAATCTCTTAATTTATCTCCGTGACACTGACCGCATAATTTATAAGATTCTTTAAAATCAAGTAATTTACCACTGGCAAGTCTTAATGAATCTCTCTTAATCAGATCATGACAATCGAGGCACCACCGGTTTTCGCTGTCGTGATTGAACATGTCAGTAATATCTTCATGCCATTCTAACTTTCTTCTGACAGCATTAGGCTTACGGAATGCATGGCAATCATTGCATGGGAAAACGCCATCGGTGAACGGCGGTGGAGATACGGCTATTTCTTCATGTTTCAAATAACTCTTGCTCCCGGGGTTTATTTTCTCAATTTGCCCCAGCTTATAGGCTTCAGTTGTATCATTGCATCCGATTATTAAAAAACATACCGATAAAAACAGAAGATATTCTATTTTAAGTTTTGTTTTTAGGTAGCATTTCATATTTGTTTTGTTTTTTCAATTAGTTGATCATTTTAGAAAAGAGGGACATTAATTGTCAGAATTAAAGAAGATTATGTCCGGAACAGGAGATTTTTATATAACAAATATATGAATTTAGAATATAAATTAAATTTATATTCTAAATTTGGTTTAAGCTTACTCTTTATCAAGTCTTTATTCATATTTTCATTGGCATTAGTTTAATTTTGCACTAAATATGGATTAAACTCATTTTCTTTTGGCTGAAATTCAAATACCAGGTAAAGGGGTCAATTTAGAAATATTTTAAAATTATATTAGAAAAGAATCATATTTATCATATATAAATCGGTACTTCGAATTATAATTATACATTTCAGAGGTTTCAGTATTATTGAAAATACTTTTCAGATGGTAGTTCTGGATTTTATCAGGATAATTTTCATCTTCACTTCAGGTTTCTGCGACGCTATAAAACCTTATATATATCCACCGGATTTTGTGTTTTGTAATGGGATAAACAATATATGAAATAAAATGGTTCCGGGGGATCGAGGATAATCTCTCCCGGTGTTGTATTTTCAGGTTTTTACAATACTAAAATCTGTGCCATGACCGATAATGAAAATGAACTGGAAAAAATTGAAAGCCGTCTGAAATCATTAGAAAACCGTCTTTCACGGCTTGAATCCGCATTTGTTATTCCGGAAAAAGAAACGATGAATAGTTCTGAAGAACAAGTTCAGACATCAGAACTTTTGCTTAATTCAAAAGGTAAAAATGAGGAAGAGAAAGGCCTTGAATCACAAATCGGGCAATTTGGCCTGGCCTGGCTGGGCAATATAGTTTTGCTTTTTGGCATTATCTTTCTTACACAGTATCTGATGATTCAGGAGTATCGTTTACTTCAAGTTATTCTTGGTTACCTTTCTGCCATGTCAATCTATTTTCTTTCAATTTATTTGAAGAAAACCAATGTCCACTTGTCATTCATGTTCAAGATGAATTCACATGTACTTCTCTTTTATTTAACTCTCAGGTTGCATTTTTTTTCCAACGAACCAATACTCTCAAACAACACTGTCTCTGTATTGCTATTATTGTTTCTGATTGTATTACAGGCATATTTATCATATCGGGATAAATCCCAGGGTTTTGCCGCATTATTTATGATTTTTGCACTGACAACCGGAATTGTTTGCGACGCAGCATATTTCATTCTCCCCTTAATGACTCTGGTAGCCTGCGGATCTGTTTATTATTATTACCGGTTTAAGTGGAAACCTTTGCTTATTGTAACTATTATTCTTAGTTATATATCTGCCTTCATATGGCTGCTGGGGAATCCCGTAATAGGCCATCCTATGGAACTGATTGCAGAACAGCATTCAGGAGTAGTTTATTTTTTGGGGCTTGGAGCCATTTTTTCCACTGCCTTATTATTCAGAAACAAAGATAAATCTGAAGATGATTTTTTGACAGGAGTAACATTCGTTAATGGAATATTATATTCACTTCTCCTGATTTTTATTGTTTTAGGGTTCTTTAGTAAAAACTATGTAATTCTTTTTTCTGGTTTGACTCTTTGCTTTCTTGCCTATTCAATAGTTTTGCATTCAAGATTTGACTGGAATTTCGCATCCGCTTTCTATTCACTTTATGGATTTATGGCTATGAGTATTGCTCTTTATGGCATATTTAAGTTGCCAGGAGTTTATCTTCTTCTTTCCATTCAGAGCCTGCTTGTTGTTTCAATGGCTCTGTGGTTTCGCAACAGACTGATAATAGTCATGAACAGTATACTTTTTCTGACAATACTGATCGTTTATCTGTTATCATCAAAAAATGTTGACGGGGTAGATTTCAGCTTTGCACTAGTTGCACTTATTTCCGCGAGAATAATTAACTGGAAGAACTCACGGTTACAAATTAAGACAGATCTGATCAGAAACCTATACATGCTCGAAGGTTTCTGTATGATGCTGTTAGCTTTATTAAATGCCGTCCCTAAACAATTTGTAACTTTTTCATGGACAGTGACAGCATTACTTTATTTTATAATCAGTCTTTTACTGAAGAATATAAAATACAGATATATGGCCCTGGGGACAATGATCTGCTCTGCATTTTATCTGTTCATAGTTGATCTGGCCAGAATAGGGATAATTTACAGGGTTTTGGCTTTACTTTTTCTGGCTGCGATTTCTATTGGAATTTCAATCTATTATACAAACCGTGTAAAAAAGGCCGGGTAATTGAATTCTGATCCTGGCTCAATGCATATTCCCTTCAATAAATTTTATGCATTTGAAAAAATACTTTTAATTTGTATTCTCTTAATTATTACTAAATGAAAACTTATTTTCTGTTCTGTTTACTACTTGTTATTTTCAGTGGCTGTAAAACCATAAAGCCGGTAGCATCAAAATCATCTGTTACAGAACAAAATTCTGTCCAGGCAGTTAATTTTTCTGAACAGACCACATGGCTTCTGGGGTATTTTAATCCGGATCAGCTGACCCATTCTCCTTACTCAGTCTGGTACCTTAAGGGAATTGATGATTACCAGCCCAAGTCAGATGCTATTAATAAATTACTGGATATAAATAAGGAAGATATTGCGATAAAAATTGTCATGGGGACATGGTGCCCCGACAGTAGAAGAGAGGTCCCGCGATTTATGAAGGTTCTGGAAGCCTGGCAGTTTCCGGTCGCCAAAGTTACTTTCATCGGAGTAGATGACGCCAAACTATCGCCTGTTGGGGAATATGTTAAACTGGATATCAAACGGGTACCGACATTTATTTTCTATAAAAATAATGTTGAGGCCGGACGCATCATTGAAAATCCTGCAACGTCTTTAGAACAGGATATAGTAAACATCCTGACAGGAATGAATAATAATAAATAATTTAATATCATGGAAGAAGTAAGAAATAATTCGGGGCAAAATCTTGGGATTGCTGCTTTGATAACAGCTATTATAACTTTTGTGCTGGCAGTTATTCCATGTGTGGGTCTGATAGCAATTATACCTGGAATCATTGCTATTATACTTGCATCAGTCGGACTTTCCCAGGCTGGTCGGAATAACTCACCTCGGGGTGTCCCGCTTGCAGGATTGATTATTGCGATAATTGCGTCAATGATTTCGTTTTCGCAGATTTTTGTTGCCGGGAAGATTGTACAGAAGGCTGATCGCTGGCCGAACAACATTCATAATATTATAAATGATGTTCAGGACAATGTTACCAAAGATATTGAAGATGCGAAAGTTTCAATAAAGGTCGAGAGCAATGGAGATAAGGTGGAAATAAACACCACAGCAAGTAAAAAAGATCAGGAGCAGAAGCTTGAAGATCTGGAGGGAGGAAACAACAATAAGGGAGATAGTATCCAGAAACATGATAGCACCAGGAAACATGTTATTATACGCAAGAAAAAATAATACTGGACAGAACACAAAGGTAAGGTTATGGGATGAACCTTACCTTCTTATCAATATATTTTTTGCCGGAGTGATATTGTTGATTTTTGCATACTCCGGTTTTTTTTCTCCTGAAAAGGATAACTATCCTGTCGTTTGTCTTCATGAGAAGGTGACAGGCCAACCATGCGTCTCATGCGGCTTATCACATAGTTTTTCATTAATAATAAGGGGAAGAGTTGAAGAAGCATACCATTGGAATCGTTTTGGTATGAGGATCTTTCTCTTTTTCGTTGCACAGTTGGTTTTAAGAGTGGCATTTTCTATATTCTACCTGAAGTATTCTGAAACACTTAAACAATTGATAATTGTTGATTGTATTGGATCGGGAATTATCTTTTTTGTTGCTTTCTGGCCGTTTATTGCCAGTATAATTTCAGGAATTCTGTTTCGGGTGTAAAACCCCTCTGTCCCGCCGAAGCGGGACATTCCCCCAAGGGGGAGATAATACTCTGAAGTTTAGATAAATTATACTAAGACAACGGGTATTTTTCCCCCTTTGGGGGGAAATACAAAGGGGGTATAGGAGCCTACGTAGAGAGGGACCAAAGGCTCTATTCTATCTCATTCAGAATATCATAAACCAGACTGCTTTCAAATCCTTTTGATAATCCGTATCGCAACAGTTTTGCTTTCAGGTCGTATTGATTTTTAGCTTTAACTGATTTTCTGTGATCTTCAATAAGTTCTCGCAGTAGTTTGATATAGAGGTTATTATCAATTGAATCAAGAGCTGAGCTTATAATATCCTGAGGCACTTTCTTACCTCTGAGATGGGCGGAAATTTTAACTTTCCCCCATTTATAGTATTTGAATTTATCCCTCACAAAAGCTGTTGCATATCTCGGTTCATTTATAAAATTATCACTGATTAGAATCCTGAGAATCTTCCCGATATCATCATTATCAACACCCCATAAAGACAATTTATTGCGAATATCATCACTACAGTATTCCCTTCTGGAGCACTGAGCCATTGCCTTTTCAATAGCTATTTTGAACAATGCTTTTTCAGACATTTTTTCTGCCTCTTATAATTCTTTCTTTATTATTAATGTCAGGAATTATTTCTATTTCAGAGTAATCAAATGATTCAAACAACTGAAACAACGATTTGCCCATAACTTCATTTATTTCAAAATACAAACGGCCATGCGGCAGCAAAATTTTTTCAGCCAGATTAAGGATCGCTTTATAGTATACAAGAGGGTCGGAATCAGTTACAAACAAGGCTGGATGCGGTTCAAAATCAAGTACATTTTTAGCCATCTGTGATTTTTCCGAATTCCTTACATAAGGAGGATTACTCACAATAATACCTGCTTTACTGACAGATTCGTGATCAAAAGCAAAGATATCACCTTGTATAAAAGTGGCTTTAACGTTATTCAAAACAGCATTTTCCTGAGCTATCCTGATGGCTTCATCGGAAATTTCAATTCCGGTCAGTTTGGCTAACGTAAGGTTTGCGGCCAGGGCAATAGCAATACAGCCGGAGCCGGATCCGAAATCAATGATATTCCCATTATAACCTTTGTTCTCCCTGATTATAAGATTAACAAACTCCTCTGTTTCCGGACGGGGAATCAGGGTAGAACTGTTTACTTTAATCCTACAGTTGTAAAAAGTTGTTTCACCAAGAATATATTGAATCGGTTTGCCGGTTTTTAGCTCTCCGGTGATCCGAATAATCTTTTTCACATCTTTGGCCTTTATCAGATAGCCATTATCATATAGCTGATGCAACTTTACTGTTCCGGTAACAGTCTTAATAATGATATCTGCAAGGACTCTTATTTCAATTTCATTATAAAGACCCTTAAGTTCCTTTGAGAGATAAAATCTGATATCTTTTATTGTTCGTATCTTAACGGCCATAAGTCAAATTTAGTGTTTTCAATTAAATGACAGAGACAGACGATAACAAATTTATGAGAAGATGCCTTGAACTTGCTTCTAAAGCCGAAGGTTTGACTTATCCGAATCCGATGGTTGGTTCTGTTATCGTTTATGATGGAAAGATTCTGGGAGAAGGATATCATCTGAGGTCGGGTGAATCTCATGCAGAAGTCAATGCGATTAATTCTGTTTCTGATAAAACAAAATTAAAGTTGTCTACCCTTTATGTCAACCTGGAGCCATGCTCACATTTTGGTAAAACATCTCCGTGTGCAGATTTTATTGTTTCAAATGGGATACCCAGGGTAGTAATCGGAACAATTGATCCAAGTGAAAAAGTTTCGGGGAAAGGTGTTGCCAGACTCAGGGAAGCCGGTGTTGAAGTCAAATCCGGAATTCTTGAAACGGATTGCTTAAGATTGAACAGACGGTTCTTTACTTTTCATGAAAAGAGGAGACCTTATATAACTTTGAAGTGGGCAAAAAGTGCTGATGGATACCTGGATATAATCAGATCCGGAGATCATAAAAGAGAGCCGACCTGGATTACGGGTAAACCGGAAAAAGTACTGGTTCATAAATGGAGAGCATCGGAGCAGGCTATCCTTGTTGGAGCCGGGACAGTAAGGGCAGATAATCCCCGGTTAAATGTAAGGGAATGGAAAGGTTCTGATCCGTTAAAATTAATCCTCAGCAGCTCAGGATCTCTTAATATTGGATCACCTGTAAACAACACAAATAAAAAAACGGTTGTATTTACCCATAATTCAACTGCCGGCATTCCTGACGTAGTGAAGGTAATGCTAAAAGAAGGCATACATTCTTCAGCTCAGATATGCGAGTACCTTTATTCTTCTGGCATTCAGTCGTTATTTATTGAAGGAGGGGCAGAAGTATTTAATCATTTTATTTCAACTGGACTCTGGGATGAAGCAAGGGTTTTTACCGGAGAGGAACATTTCAGGGAAGGTGTAAAGGCTCCTGTTATAAGAGGAGTACTTTTTTCAAAGACGATTTTCAGCGGAAGTATACTTGAAATATATTTAAAGAATGGAAGTTAGGCCTCATGAAGATTGATTATTAGAAGAAATTTTTCTAATTTTGATATATCGTAGAGAAATTAACCTAAGTCTAGACAATATGAAGAAGCGAGTATTTTTAGTTGCAACCATGATGACCCTGGTGATATGTGCTTTTGGACAAAGTGCAAGGAAGTCATATAAAGCCGGGATGGAATTTGTTGATAATCTTAAATATGATGACGCTATCGTTCAGTTCACAAGCGCCATTGGCCTCGAACCTTCAAATCCTGATTATTATTATGTCAGGGGTCAGGCTTATGAAAAGCTGTCAAAATATACTGAAGCTAAGGCCGATTTTGAGAAGGCGTTGGTTTTTGCGCCAAAAGATGTTGATGCAATTATAAGCCTTGGCGCTGTTTGTAACAAGCTAGGCAAATATGAGGAGTCTCTTAAACTTCTTAACCACGCATCAACCATCGATAAACGAAACACAAAAGTATATCCTGAAAAGGTTATTACACTGATAAACCTTAAAAAATATGACCAGGCACTTAAGGTATCAGACACTGCAATAATTATTAAAGATACTCCGATGGATTATTATTGGCGGGGGATTATCTACAGAAGACTCAATAACGATGTTCTTGGAAAGAAAGAGCTGGAGAAATCAATATCTAAAGACAAAAAACTTGCTGAACCGCGAATTGAGCTTGCTGACCTGCTTACCATGACAAATCCTAAGGAAGCAATGGAACAGTGTAATGAAGTGATTAAAAATAATGATAGGAATACAGCAGCTTATTTACAGAGAAGCAGGGTATTTAAGAAAAACCTTGATTATCCGAGCGCCATTAATGATATTTCCAAAACAATCCTCATCGATCCGTCCAACCCGATGTTTTATTTTGAACGGGGAAAGTGCTACCAGGAATTCAACCAGCATACAAATGCAATAAATGATTTTTCAAAAACCATCTCCCTTAATGCAGAGCTTAAGGCGGAAGATCCCAATGTTTATTATTCAAGGGCCAAATCCTATGAGGAAATTATGGATTATGATAAAGCCAGGGCCGATTATAACAAGATTACATTTCTCTCCAAGTACGATGCAAAGGCACGCGAAATGCTGGAACTTTCCCAGAAGAGACTTTATGATCTGAACAGGGAGACAGATCCACCGGAAATAGCAGTGGAAAGTCCAGTACCGGCAAAAGATACTATAGAAATCAAAGGAGACAAAACCACTCTTCTTATCTCCGGTATCGTTAAAGATAAAAGTAAGATAAAATCTTTTAAGATTAATAATGACAGTGTTATCCTTGTAGAAAAAAACGGAGAAAATGATTTTCTTGCAAATATCAATGTTACCGGTATCGATAAGATTATTTTTTCTGCGGCAGACGATTATGATAATAAAAGGGTACTGAATTATGCACTTAAGCGCACTGAAATCAACCCTCCTAAAATTATGATAGTTGCACCATATACGAATGACGAAGGACAGGTTCTTCTCGATACTCCGACATCCAATATTGCAATTCAGGGTAAAATTTCAGATGAAAGCCGTATTAAATCAATCACTGTGGGAAATTTTACGGCAAGTTATAACCCCAATGAATTAAATCCTTCATTTACCGCTACATTAAACGTTGCAGATTTAAATAAATTTACCGTGGTTGCTGAAGATATTTATGGGAACAGACAGGAAACAGAATTCATACTTAACAGAGAAGCTATTTCAGGAACGGCCGCAAATAATCCAATGGGCAGAACCTGGGTAGTATTTATAGAAAACTCCAGTTATGAAACTTTTGCAAGTCTTGATGGTCCTATCAAAGATATCAGTACGATTCAGAGAGCGCTTGCCAATTATCAGATAGCTAACATTATTCACAAAAAGGACATGACTAAGGCTGAGATGGAGAGATTCTTTAATATCGAGCTCCGCGACCAGATTAAGAAAAATCAGGTTAAGTCATTATTGGTTTGGTATGCAGGTCATGGGAAATTCATTAATGATGTTGGTTATTGGATCCCTGTTGATGCAAAACGCGATGATGAGTTTACCTACTTTAATATCAACTCATTAAAAGCCGGATTACAGGGCTATAGTGATGTTGTGGTTCATACGCTGGTTGTTTCAGACGCATGTGAATCAGGACCAGGATTTTATACTGCCATGAGATCTGCACTTGGAGCTCCGACATGTGATAATACGCAAGTTGCAGGCTCCAAATCGGCACAGGTATTCTCCTCAGCAGGGTATGAGCTGGCCGTTGATAATTCAAAATTCACGGCAACATTCGCTAATACTCTTATGAACAATAAAAATGCGTGTATTCCTATTGAAACTATTGTTAAATCAGTAACTGCCGCTGTTACAACCGATAGCGGGCAGAAACCTAAGTTTGGTAAAATTCAGGGGCTGGACGATTTTAACGGGACATTCTTCTTTATCACAAAATAGGATCTTATATGTCAGCCTTGAACCTCATTAATCGCCAGGCAAAATATTTTGTCTGGACTGTGGGTTTTTTGTGTGTCATTTTTTTACCGGTTAAGGCACAGAAATATTTTTTTGATAATTATGGTGTAAAACAGGGGCTCAGTGAACAGAAAGTTTACACCCTTCTTCAGGATTCAAAAGATTATATCTGGCTTGGAACAGCAAACGGATTATCACGTTTCGATGGGAAAAAGTTTGAAAACTTTACATCACGTGACAATCTTGCTAATGGTGGTGTTAAATGCATAATCGAGGATTCATTAGGATATATCTGGTTCGGTCATCTTAACGGGGGAATATCGCGCTACAACGGTCAGAAATTTGAAAAAGCAGCCTTCGACTCATTAAAGATTACGGGAGATGTAACTGGTATTGCTCAAATTAAAGATAAAATATGGTTTACTTCTGTTAATGATGGAGCAATTCAGTCTGACTTTCC
>PLMC01000091.1 GCA_003141495.1 Bacteroidales bacterium | reverse complement strand
CGCGTCATTCAGAATATCGGTATGGCAGGAATTGAACCCATAATGTTTGAAGGAAGAGAAATAATTCCGATCCAGTTCCTAAAAGCTGTACTTCCTGATCCCGGTAAACTTGGAGAAAACTATATAGGTCAGACATCGATCGGTTGCCGGATAAGGGGAATAAAAGACGGGAAAGAAAAAACATACTATATTTATAATAATTGTAGTCATGAAGCTGCTTATGCCGAAACAGGAGCCCAGGGAGTAAGCTATACAACCGGAGTGCCAGCTGCAATTGGCACTATGATGTATCTGAATGGAATCTGGAAAAAACCGGGTGTTTTCAATGTTGAAGAGTTTGACCCTGATCCGTTTATGGCAGAATTGAATAAGCTGGGTTTACCATGGGTGGAGCTGCATAATGTAGATCTGGAACTCTAATCTATTTTATAGGATAACCTAAAAAACCTTTGTGAACCTTAGTGATAACCTTTGTGTTCCTTTGTGGTAAAAACAAAAGCCATTAACCACTAAGGATCGCAAAGGAGAGCACAAAGTAGCACAAAGGGAAGAAAATACATTTTTTAAAATTTTGGAAATTATAAGATGTCAATAGATTACAATAAGGTTCCGTCTCCATGTTACGTGATAGATGAAGAGAGATTTCGTAATAACCTCTCTTTAATTAAACATGTAGCTGACGAATCGAGTGCTGAAATAATTCTGGCATTCAAAGGATTTGCAATGTGGGGTGTTTTTCCTATTCTTAGAGAATATATTTCGGGTGCCGCGGCAAGTTCAGTTGATGAGGCACGTCTTTGTTTTGAAGAGATACGCTCTTCGGCACATACTTATTCTCCTGCGTATAAAACGGATGATTTCAATTCTCTTCTTAAGTATAGTTCTCATATCACTTTTAATTCTTTGGCCCAATTCAGAAAGTATTCGACTGAATTACAGAATTATCCAAAAAATCTCTCTGCAGGATTAAGAATAAATCCCGAATTCTCAGAGATTAGTCATGGGTTGTATAATCCATGTTCTCCAGGATCAAGATTAGGCATAATTGCTGAAGATCTGATAGGCGGACTTCCTGAAGGAATAGAGGGTCTTCATTTTCATGTCCTTTTTGAATCAGACTCTTATGCTCTTGAAAAAATTCTTCAGATTGTCCAAGAAAAGTTCGGAAGATTTTTTCCTATGTTAAAATGGATAAATATGGGAGGCGGTCATCTTATTACAGGAAAAAACTACGATTCAGGCCATCTGATAAATATTCTTAAGCAATTTCGTGAAAAATCAGGTCTTCATATTATTCTCGAACCGGGAAGTGCATTTGCCTGGGAAACAGGGGAACTTGTAGCTACAGTTGAAGATATTGTAGAGAACTATGGAATTAAAACAGCTATTCTTGATGTTTCCTTCACTGCTCACATGCCAGACTGTCTTGAAATGCCATATAAACCTAAGATATTGGGTGCAACTGATCCTGTTGTTGGAAAACCAACTTACAGAATCGGAGGAAACTCATGTTTATCGGGAGATGTAATGGGTGAATGGTCATTCGAAAAGACACTTGTTCCGGGTGACAGGATTATATTCCTTGATATGATCCACTATACAATGGTTAAAACGACAACATTTAACGGAGTGCATCATCCTTCAATCGGAATATGGACAAAAGAAGGGGAATTTAGGTTAATAAAAGAATTTGGATACGAAGATTATAAAAATAGGCTTTCCTAGGTTGTATTTCTCTGTGTAACTCTGTGTCTACTCTGCGGAACTCTGTGTTAGTTCTTGATTCTTTGTTACATCGAGAACTACAGAGAATCACTGAGAACCACAGAGGTGAAAATCCATGCTCTATAAGATCTATTTCTTCCTGTTAATTGTAATATCAGTTACAAACATTTTATCGGTGACGATAACAGCATTTACAATTTTCTCAGCTACCTCTGCAGGATCCATAAAAGTGCTGATATCACGGTTCTGTCCCGGGATATTCCAGAAATCTGTCTTCATGCCACCCGGATATACTGCAATGATATTTCGTTTTGCTCCTTTTAATTCCGTCCTGAGCGCCTCGGTATAACCTCTTGCACCCCACTTTGCAGCACAATAAATTGTCTCTTCCGCTCTTCCAAAGAGAGCTGAGGTTGACATAATGTTAACAATTGTAAGTTCTTGTTCTTCAGGTGTTAACCTGAGTATTTCAGAGGTGAGAAGGATCATTCCTTTGAGATTGGCTTCAAAGACTGTGTCGATTAAAGCTGATGTGGAGTTATGTGCTTTTGTAAATAGTCCCATTCCGGCATTGTTAAAAAGATATTCAACCTCAAATGAGTTTACGGCAAGAAATTTACCGACCTTTTTTATATCTTCTTCAATACCAACATTGCAGATCATTGATTCTGTTAAAGAGTTCTTTGAAGTTTTTTTAAGTCTTAAAGAAGCGTCGGCGAGTTTATTATTATTTTTTCCAAGAATGAGAACATTTTTCCCCGATTTAATTAGAAAGCTGGCAATTTCCAGTCCAAGTCCACTCGTTCCGCCGCTGATTACTGAGATTTTTTTCATATTTATTTTTTCCAAATGTATCTTTTATATTCTGAAAAATAAAGGAAGTATCCCGCAGATTACGCTGATCTGCTCTGATTAGATTAAAGCGATCAGCGAAAATCTGCGAGATCAGCCGGAAAAATGAAACAAAGAAGTTCATATAAGTGGAAAATTTGAAAGTCTTATAGCTTTTTATACTTTTGCGACTCAATTTCTGAGTATGCATAAGAGCCGTATAAATACATGGGCACATTTGTCACTTCTGGCTGCCAATATTATTTATGGTCTTAACTATTCAATTGCCAAGGCTGTAATGCCCGATCATATTAAACCATTTGCTCTGGTTTCGCTCAGGAGTATCTCTGCAGCCGCTTTGTTCTGGATTACCAGTCTGTTTATGCCCCGAGAACCTGTAAGCAGGAAAGATTTATTGTTTCTTTTCGGCTGTTCCTTTTTTGGTGTGGTTATAAACCAGACTCTTTTCCTGGTAGGTCTTGATATGACGACACCTGTAAACTCTTCCATAATACTCTCAACAAACCCGATCTTTGCATTTGTCTTTGCAGCCCTCATACTAAAAGAACGAATTACTTTTCTGAAAGGAACCGGATTGGCTATCGGACTTTCAGGCGTACTTCTGTTGATCTTGCAGAATGGAGTACCTGATCTTGGCAGCTCAACCTTCTTAGGGGATCTTTTTTCAATGGTTAATACGATAAGCTGGGCATTTTATACTGTTGTAATAAAAAGAATGCTGGAAAAATATCATCCTGTTACAGTAATGAAGTGGACCTTTTTGTTTGGAATGGTTACTAATATACCTGTAGGTTATCACCAGTGGAGTTCAATGGATTGGTCGTCTATTCCTTTAACAGCATGGCTCCAGATAGGTTTTGTTATAGTAGGCGCCACCTACCTTGGATATCTCTTTATTACATTTGGTCTTCGCCGACTTAGCCCGACTATTGTAAGTACCTATACGTATACTCAGCCAATAATTGCAGCATATCTGGCAACACTTATGGGGCAGGATCATATCGATCTTGTTATGGTTGCTTCAGCTTTACTTATTTTTGCCGGTGTTTTTGTTGTTAGTTTTCAAAGGAAGAGTAATCCAATTCCCTTGTAAAAGGGTACTATTGCTGCCTGTTGATTTTGAAATCCAATAACCGCAAAGTACGCAAAGGCTTAAAACCTAAGGTCGCAAAGATCTACTGATCCAATATGCTAAAAAATGAACACTAAACACTAAACGTTATCACCTGTCGATAACTCCGGATCCGATAACTTCATCATCGTGGTACCATGCTGCAAACTGTCCGGGTGCTATACCTCGCTGTGGCATATCAAAAATGATATACATGCCTTTCTTCCTGTAATATAGCCTGGCTGCCTGTAATGGCTGACGATATCTTATTCTCACCATATAATCGCGACATTCTCCTGCCTTCATCCTTAAATCAGTTCTGATCCAGTGTATTTCATTCTCTCTTATGAAGAGCCCTTTACGATTTAATCCGGGATGCGCCTGCCCTTCACCAACATAAACAACGTTCTTTTCAACATCGGTGCCAATGACAAACAAGGCTTCTTTATGGCCTCCTACATTCATTCCTTTCCGTTGACCAATTGTAAAAAAATGCGCACCGTTATGAGTACCTATAATATTACCTGATGTTAATTCATACTGAGTTGGTTGTGATAATCCAGATAGTAACTTTTCCGGTGCTTCGTTATCAGGTAAACCTTCAGCTAAAATCTTATATGACTTTATATCTGTTATTTCTACTATATTTCCTTTTTTAGCCGCGAGTTTCTGTTGCAAAAAGGTTGGCAGATGAACCTTCCCGACAAAACATATACCCTGGGAATCTTTTCGTTGAGCGGTTGCAAGTCCAAGCTTACCGGCTATTACCCGAACCGCAGGCTTTGTGAGATCACCAATGGGGAAAAGTGCTGTCGTAAGTTGTTCCTGGTTAAGCTGACAGAGAAAGTAACTTTGATCTTTGTTTGGATCTATACCGGCGAGGAGTCTGTAAACAAGTGTATTATTAATACTTATACTTTCTTTTCTGCAATAATGGCCTGTGGCAACAAAATCACCACCTAATTTTCTGGCTTCAACATTGAAAGAATCAAATTTTATTTCCTTGTTACACAGGACATCAGGATTTGGAGTACGGCCTTTTTCATATTCTGCAAACATATAATCAACAACTCTCTGGCGATACTCATTGCTAAGATCTACAAAATGAAAAGGAATTTGCATCTTTTTAGCTACCATCTCAGCAAACATAAGGTCATCTTCCCAATGACAATCACTCTGAAGTAGTCCAGTAGTATCGTGCCAGTTTTTCATAAACAGACCAATAACATCATAACCCTGTTCCTTCAGAACCCATGCTGCAACGCTCGAGTCAACACCGCCGGATAAACCTACTACTACTTTTTTATTCACGCTGCAAAGTTATATAAAAAAAGGTAACTTTAGGCCATGGGACAAGGCACTCTGACCATATACAGCGCTTCAGCAGGATCGGGTAAAACTTACAAGCTGACATCAATTTATCTCGCTCATCTTTTCAGATCGAGATATAGTTACAGGAAAATTCTNNAAAGAGATATTAAATTCAATACTGCATGATTTCTCAAGGTTTTCAGTATCTACAATCGATAGCTTCTTCCTGAAAGTGCTTCGTGCGTTTGCCAGGGAAGTCGGGCTTCATTCCGGATTTAGCATTGAACTGGATCATACTACAATACTCTCCGCTGCTGTGGATGAAATGATTGCATCTGCTACTGCAGACAATCAGCTTAAAAACTGGCTGATTACTTATGCAAAGTCAAATATTGAAGAGGAAAAGAGCTGGAATCTGAAAGACGCTATAATTAGTCTGGCCGAAGAACTGTTTAAGGAAAAATTTAAGATACTTTCATTTGAAGAACAATCAAAACTTGAGGATAAAATATTTCTTCTTGAGTATATAAAAAAGATCAGATTAATATCTCATTCATTTGAGAAGGAACTGATAGCTTTTGGCGGAAGAGCGAGTGAAATTATTTCAGAATTTGAACTGACAGACGATCTCTTCTACCGAAAAGGTCAGGGCATACCCTCGTTTGTAAAATCTATGTTTTCAGGAAACATGAAGGGACCCAACAGCTATGTCCGTGAGATTATGAATGATCCCCCAAGATGGTCAACGGGTAATCCTGCACCACAACTCAAGACTGCCATCGGTAGCGGTCTTTATGAAACATTGCGTGATGCAATTAAATTTTATGATAAGAATATTATCGCTTATAATAGTGCTTTAAGTGTGCTCTCAAATATTTATGCGCTTGGAATATTATCAGATGTTTTACATAATGTTCATCTTATTACCACTTCCGAAAACAGCTTTCTTCTCTCCGACTCCAGTGAAGTACTAAACCTGATCACCAGGGAAGACCAGTCACCTTTTATTTATGAAAAGGTTGGAAACAGGTATGAAAATTTCATGATTGATGAATTTCAGGATACATCTATGATTCAATGGAATAATTTCAAACCATTGATCGAAAACAGTATGGCGGAAGGTTATGACAATCTTGTCGTCGGTGATGTGAAACAGTCTATTTACCGCTGGAGGAACAGTGATTGGAGGATCCTTGGAAAAGTTCTGGCAAGCATGGCGGATAATGATAGGATATTCAGCAAACCGTTAACCACGAACTGGCGAAGCCGGTCAAATATTATAAAATTTAACAACAGCCTTTTTACAATAATTCCCGATCAGCTCGACCAAGCACTTTCAGGTGATCAGCTTACTGAAAGTTTTAAAAGGATCTACTCGGAAGCTATACAGGAAGATCCATGTAAAAAAGCCGGTGGGTTTGTAAGACTGGAGTTTGTAGCTAATAATAAAGAACAAAAATGGCAGGAAATTGTGCTTGATCGTCTTCCTGGTATAATAGAATCTGTACAGGATAAAGGATATAAGGCTTCTGATATTGGCATTATTGTAAGAGACGGGAAGGAGGGAGGACTGGTTCTTAATACATTGATCAATCAAAACAACATATACCCCGAAAAAATTGGCAAATATAATTTCAATGCAGTTTCAAACGATTCATTGCTGCTGTCGAACTCACCAGTAATTATTTTTATTGTCAGTGTAATCACTGTAGTTAATGATCCGCAGGATTATATAAGCAGGGCTATCATGCTAAGGTTTTTTCTTATGGCAACCGGAGTCGGAGAAGCTGAGAATATATCCCTTCAAAGTGATAAATTAATTGAAGGCTCACGGGCTTATTTTCCACATGGTTACAATGATTTTCTGGACTTGATACGACAAATGCCCCTATTTGAAGCAACTGAGAGTATAATAAAATTTTTCCGGCTTGGTGATTATTCCTGGAATGTGCCTTTCCTGAACACCTTCCAGGATTACATAATAAGCTTTGCAGGCAGCAAAAATGCTGATATTCAGACATTCCTCGACTGGTGGGAAGAGAGCGGAAAAAAGAAATCTGTTGTTCTTCCAGGTAATCAGGATGCAATAAGAATACTTACTATCCATAAGTCGAAAGGTCTCGAGTTTAAAGTAGTGATTTTACCCTTTCTTTCGTGGAACCTCGATCATATGGCAACTAAACAACCGGTTTTATGGGTAAAACCCGATTCTCCGCCTTTCAATGATCTTGGCATTGTCCCTGTTAAATATAGTAAAGATCTGACTAACACAATATTTGCAGACTGTTATAGAGAAGAAAAGTACTCAGTTTTTCTCGATAATATTAACCTGCTATATGTTGCACTGACAAGGGCTAAAGATGTATTATACGGATTTTCAGTTGATAATCCAAGGTCTGAAAACACAATTGCCGGGGTACTGAAGAGTGCTATAAATTCGACTCCTGAATTTGACGATGGGAATGGGAATGAGTTTCACCTTAATAGTCACTATAGTGATGAAAACAAAGTATTTGAATATGGGGAGATACCTGAAAATAAAAGTGAGACGACTGACAAAAAGGATCTCATCTCTTCAAGCTACTTTGTTAGTCAGACAATGGAATCACTAAAACTTAAACTTCATGGAGAAAATTACTTTTCATCCGAAAGTCAGACCATAAGAAAAAAGATCAATTATGGTAAAGTTATGCATGAGGTTTTTGAAGGAATAAATACTCCTTCAGACATTCCCAACGCTGTCAGAAAAATCGTTCTGGAGGGTAAATTATCTGAGGTAGAATCAGATGACATTAAAAGAAGAGTTAATGAAATGATAAAAATACCTCAGGTCGCTGATTGGTTTATGCATGACAATATAGTATTGACTGAAGCAGGTATCCTTCTTCAATCAGGGGCTACACGCCGACCCGACAGGGTAATTTTTAAGATGGGAAAAACAACAATCATCGATTTCAAGTTCGGGGAAGAGAATTCTCATTATTCCGAACAGGTTAACCAGTATCGAGATCTTCTTTTAGATATGGGATATAAAGATATTGAAGCCTATATATGGTATATTGACAAGAATAAAATTGTATCTGCCTGAATGACACCTGCAAATCAAAATATAAAAACTTATCAATGGGGGCATGAACGAAGATTTAATACCTATTCCGGTTATTTCAGAGATATTTATGGTGCCAGGGTGCAGAAGGTTTCAATTGATGCCGGTTTTACCTGTCCGAACCGCGATGGATCAAGAGGTTTGGGTGGTTGTACTTATTGTAATAATGACGCTTTTAATCCTTCATATTGTCAGCCTTCTAAGTCTGTCTCTGAACAGATCGGGGAGGGAATAGAATTTCATAAATGGAGATATGATGAAGCTGTTTCATACCTGGCTTATTTTCAGGCATATTCCAGTACTTATGCTTCGCTGGATAAATTAAAAAAACTCTATGAAGAGGCATTAAATTATCCCGGGGTTATTGGTCTGATTATTGGAACCAGACCTGATTGCATTGATGATGAAAAACTTGAATTCCTTAAGGAGCTTTCAGGGAAGTATTATGTTGCTGTTGAATATGGAATTGAATCGTGCTATAATAAAACACTTATGCGGATCAATCGCAGACATACATTTGAAGAGGCTGTTTGGGCTTTGGAAAGGACAACTGCATATGGAATAAACACCGGAGCGCATTTTATATTTGGGTTACCCGGTGAAAACCGCGAAGAAATGATGAATCAGGTTGATATCATTTCGGGTTTGCCAGTTAAGACAGTAAAATTTCACCAGCTGCAAATTATAAAAGGGACTGTCATGGAAACGGAATTTATGAATAACCCTATTGATTTTGAGCTCTTTACATGGGAGGAGTATCTTGATTTCTTCATAGCTTTCCTTGAAAGACTGAATCCTGCAATTGTGGTAGAGCGATTCACAAGTGAAACACCACCGCGTTTCTTAACAAGTGGAGGCTGGGGTAAAAAGCGAACAGACCAGTTATTACATCTTGTCGAAAAGCGACTAGAGGAATTAGATACCTGGCAAGGAAGACTTTATAAAGATAAAAGACAAAAGACAAAAGACAAAAGTAAAAAGTAAAAAGTATAAAAGAACATTGCTGGTTACTGGTTGCTGGTTTTGTGCAGAAGGCAACGAGCAACAAACACCAAGAAACAGGCAATAAGCAACAAGAAACAAATGACTTACTTTCTGGAACATATCGCTGAATCTCTTTATAAAGAATTTGGAAACTCCTTAAACAGACATTGCCTGGTATTTCCAAACAGGAGGGCCGGACTATATTTTCTGAAGTATCTGGCAGCCAGGATCGAAAAGCCAGTCTGGGCGCCATCAATTCTGACAATCAATGAATTATTCAGGTCATATTCTTCACTTCAAACAGCAGGCAATGAGATACTTCTGTTTGAACTGTATAAAGTGTACAGTAAGTTAAAAAAACCAGCGGATAGCTTTGATGAATTTTATTATTGGGGTGATATGCTCTTAAACGATTTTGATGATGTTGATAAATATCTTGTTGATGCGTCCTTATTGTTCCGTAATGTACTGGATATAAAAAACATAGATCAGCAGTTCGGAGGTCTCACCGAAGGACAGGTTGAAATAATAAGGCGATTCTGGACAAATTTCAATGCCGATAAGCTAACCAGTCAAAAATCGGGATTCATAAGTATATGGTCGGTTCTTTTTGATCTATATTCAGGTTTCAGAAAATCGCTGAGGATCAAAAACCTGGCTTATGAGGGAATGATCCTCAGGGAACTGGCTGAAAACTCTGAAAAAGATTGGACTTCAGAAGAGCGTTGGGATTTGGTCCATTTTATTGGATTCAATGCATTAAACGAATGTGAGAAAGTGTTGATGAACAGGTTTAAAAGATCTTCCAAAGCACGATTTTACTGGGACTTTGATAACTCCTATATCACCGGAGCCAAATTGAATTCTGCCGGCTTTTTCCTGCTGGAGAACCTCAAAATATTCGGCAACGATATGCCATCCGGATGGAGTTACGATACAATGCTATCAAAAGAATCACCGGTTGTGTATCGCCGGGTAATTGATACATCTTCTGATATAGCGCAAGTCAAACTTGTTTCACAATTATTGGAAAAAATACCCGGTATCACTGAAACAAATGCTCATCATACTGCAGTTGTCCTGGTTGATGAAAGTCTTTTAATGCCTGTTCTGACAAGCCTTCCCGAAAATATGGGTGATATCAATATAACGATGGGACATCCTTTAAAACAAACACTGGTATATACTTTTATAAGGCATCTGATGGACCTTCAGAGAAACTGTACGACTGTTGATGGTGTAATCCGTTTCGACTATAAAGATGTGATAAGCATTCTTAAACATTCATTGTTGACAGGGTTATTGAGTGAATCGGAAAGTGAATTGCTTAAGGAAATTGTAAAAACTAATCTTACAAAGGTTTCTTCAGATCGGTTTTCAAAATCAGAAACTCTTAAACTGATTTTTAGTAAACCTCAGACTCCGGCTGATCTTTCAGGTTATTTTAAAGATGTCCTTTCCATTATAGCTTTAAATGATAAAGTAAAGAAAGAGAGGGCTGTCACCAATACAGTTCAGGGAAATATCAGGAATGAATTTATTTACAGGGTGATCCTTTCATTGAACAAACTTGAGACAATAGTTCTGAGTCCTGAGGTAATCTTTACAACTGATACCTATATAAAAATTCTTGACAGAATGTTAAGAATGCAATCAGTTCCTTTTTCAGGAGAGCCCTTATCCGGTATTCAGATAATGGGGATTCTGGAAACAAGGGCACTGGATTTCAAAAATCTGATAATTCTTTCAGTCAATGAAGGCATTTTACCAGCAGTTTCCGCAAGTTCATCTTTTATCCCTTTTAGTTTACGTGAAGCCTTTGGACTTCCATCCCTCAATCATCAGGAATCCATTTACGCTTATCACTTTTTCAGACTTCTTCAGAGAGCTGAGAATGTTACTTTTATATATAATTCCAACTCTGAAGGGTTAAGAAGTGGCGAGATGAGCCGGTTTCTTATTCAAATGAAATATGATAACAAGTTAAGACCCGATTTCCTTGATCTTAACTTTGAAATAAAAACACAGCTGACTCCCGGAGAGAAAATTGATAGATCCGGAGAACACTCAAAACAGCTGGCATCTCTGTTTCTTAGCAGTGATGGCGGAAGACCGCTTTCGCCATCTGCAATAAATACCTGGCTGAATTGCAGGATGAAGTTCTATTATCGTTATATAAATAGCCTTAAAGAACCTGAAAATATCTCTGCCGAAATTGATCCCGCTATGCTAGGCAATATTTTACACACTATCATTAGGAACCTCTATCAGCCTTACATTGGCAAAGTATTGACAAGTGAAGTGTTGAATGGATTTTTAAGGAACAAACAGCTTCTGACAGATATCGTTAATGAGGCTGTGAATGAAATGTTTAAAGCTGGGAGGAACGATTCTGTAAGTGGAAACGAACTTATAGTAAGAGATGTTTTGATGACTTACCTTATCAGAATTATAAATGCTGACAAAAAGATAGTGCCCCTTACAGTTCTTAATCTTGAGGATAAATTCGGTTTCCCTTTATCTTTTCTATCGAACGGATTACAGATCGAAATTCTTACAGGAGGTAAGATTGACCGGATTGATACTGTTAACGGAGTGATACGGGTTGTCGATTACAAAACAGGGACAGTTTCAGATTCTGTCAATTCTATAAGCGATCTATTTATTGATGACAGAAAGAAAGACGTTGATGGATGGCTTCAGACCTTACTCTATTGTGAAGCATATCGATCCAGCAAACCAGGTAGTATTATATTTCCATCAGTTTATAAAATTAGGAAATTGAATAACGAAGTACTTTCTGACAGGCTCAAATTGAAAACTGGCAGCAGGATTGATGTCGTTGTTGATAATTACGAGACAGTGAGGGAAGAATTTCTTCTTGGCCTTAAAGATTTAATCAGTACTATTTTCAGTTACGATGAACCGTTTGTAAAGACTACTGATGCAAGGGGGAAATGTTCCTGGTGTCCTTACAAGATATTATGTATGAGATAAGCATCACCAATTANNAGTTACCATGTTGAATTCAGAAATGTTAAATTCATTGCGGACGATGGAAGGACATGTCCAAGAACTGCTATGGTAACTTTTCTTAATGAAAAAGGTGAAGAGGTTGATTCGGAATTATTTGGTGCCATCGATATTAATCAGATTTATGCCATTATAAAGGAAGAGAAAGATCTGATTCTTGATAATTTCTATATTCATGCATTATCCATTTCTTCCTACAGGCGCATTAATGGAATTGAAAAGAAGGAACTGGTTCCGATAAAAGGGTTTTCCGCAAAGAATGCTTTTTTTGAAGCAAAAGGATGCACTGACCTTACATATTGTTCTTTTTCGCAAAGTGAAGTAAGCTTCGACGGAAGCCATTTTGCCAAGGGGAAAGTTCTATTTAACGGTTCAATTTTTGGAAAGGGAAATGTTGTTCTTTCAAATACTTTATTCAGGGATGGAAATATTGAGTTTACAGGATGTGTCTTTGGTGACGGTGATTTCCTGTTCAAAAATTCAATAATTAAAGATGGCATTAAAGATTTCCAGGATATCCAATTTGGTAACGGAGAGGTAAGCTTTGCCAATACCGAGTTTAACAGCGGGGAATTACTTTTTATAAACACGCATTTCAACAATGGACGCTTTAATTTTAAGGTTACCAGGATAACGGGCGGTAAAGTTGACTTTCATTATTCAGTTTTTGGAGATTGTGAAATAATGTTCGAAAGAACAGAATTCGGCAACAGCAGGGTGGATTTCAGAACCGTCGACTTTGGATCAGGAAGGATAAATTTCAACCGTTCTCTATTTGGTCATGGAGAGGTCAATTTTGAAGGCGCATCATGCAAAGCGGGGAAGATCCAGTTTAAAAAAGCCGAGATGGGGTTCGGTACTAAAAACTTCAATCTGATGGAGATGGGTGATACCGATATCAGCTTTGAAAGAACTGAATTTGGTGATGGCGATGTCAGTTTTTACAACTCAACATTTCATTCCATTTCACTCAAATCTTGCCATCTTGATCATTATGTTGACCTTCGTGTTGCCAAAGCCAACATGCTTGATATTTCCGATACTATTGTCCGTGATATCATCGATATTGAACCTTACGATTTTCCCGTTGAAATCAGAACACTCGATATGTCTGGTATGAGACTCCTTGGAAAGTTGTACATTGATTGGGGACACAATAAATGCAACGCTGCAATTCAGAACCAGGAAGGAACAACTTTAAGACAAAAAGCCGAACAATTCAGAATCCTGAAAGAGAATTTCAGCAGTACAGGTAAGTATGAAGATGAAGATGAAGCATATATTATGTTCAAACGATTCGAAGCAAAATCGTGGCTTACCGAGCAGCAGGAAAAAGGGGGTATCGCAAAAATAGCAAGTCATATCCCAAATGGCTTTCAGTGGCTTGTATTTGATAAAATCGGACTTTATGCCACTTCTCCCGGACGGGTGCTGTTAAGTGTAGTTGTATTCTGGTTCTTTTTTGGATCCCTCTATTTTCTTATAGATTTATCGGGACTGGGTAAAACAGTTTCGGCAGTTGGGAATCCCGATAAATTATCTACTCTTCTTCAGTCGTTTTATCATAGTGCAATTACCTTTTTCACAATAGGTTATGGCGATGTTTACCCAATAGGAGCGAGTAGAATAGTCTCAGGATTGGAAGGATTTATGGGC
Organism: Bacteroidales bacterium; assembly: GCA_003141495.1. Classification (GTDB taxonomy): domain Bacteria; phylum Bacteroidota; class Bacteroidia; order Bacteroidales; family VadinHA17; genus LD21. The sequence goes on along the minus strand of PLMC01000091.1, from coordinate 1,826 downwards.
GTATTTATGATGTCATATTTTACCGTTGCTTTTGTGCGCAAGGTATTAAGGTAATTCTATTTTTCAGTTTCATGCTGCAGCGCCGCCATTTTTATAGCTGTAATAGCTGCTTCGTCACCTTTGTTTCCGAGCTTTCCTCCGGCTCTGTCAATAGCCTGTTGCTGAGAGTTGGTTGTAAGGACACCAAAAATAAATGGTAAATTATATTCGAGGTTGAGTTGAGTTATTCCTTGTGTCACCCCCTGACAAATATATGTGAAATGAGGTGTTTCCCCCTGGATAACACACCCCAGACAGATAATTGCGTCAAGATCATCGTATTCTGCCAGGAACTGTGCGCCAAGTGTGAGTTCAAAACTACCCGGTACATGTTTCACAACAATATTTCTATCAGTAGCTCCATGTTTTTTCAGAGTCTTTATCGCACCGTCAAGCAATTGCCATGTAACGACCATATTCCAGTCTGAAACTACTATGCCAAATCGCATTTTTTCTGCGTCAGGAACCAGTTCGGGATCATAAGTTGATAAGTTTGTAGTGCCCATAATGATATATTGTAAAATTAAAAACGCATCTGTCCCTGAAAAAAAATGAGCCGGATGCGTTATGCTATAATTGCAAAGAGATCTTTCGAATGACTACTTGATGAGAAGTTTTACTCTTGCAATATATTTCTCGATAGTTGTACCTTCTGTACTCTCCGGATACTGATTCTCAATTCTTTCGTATAATTTCAGAGCTTCACTGTATTTACCGGTTAACTCATATATCTCACCAGCCTTCATCAGAAACAAAGGTGTGTTAAAAGAATTCCTAGCAAAATCTGCTGCTTCAATATATTTTGAAACACCTTTTTCAAGATTGCCTAATTCAACATATGCATCACCGGTTGCCCCGATTGCCAAGGATCCTATAACTTTATCTTTCTTAGAATATTTGTTTAGAAAATCAATCGCATCATTATAATTACCAAGATGCAGATAACAGATTCCGGCACTGTATTTAGCAAGATTACCAGAGTTGGTAAATTTATAATCCTTAGCTATATCCAGAAAACCTAAGTAGTTTCCATCACCATTCAGCGCAAGTTTCAAAGAATCCATTTCCAGGTATTTTTCAGCCTGGAACATCTGAGACTGGGCTTCATTGTTTCTTTTGTTAAGATAGAGTTTGCCTAGCCATCCCAGACCAACTAACAGAACTATTGCTGCCAATCCTATCAACAGGATTTTATAATTTTCTTCAAGTAATTGCTCGGTTCTGGTAAGTGTCTCCTCAACACTGGAGATGGTCGATGGATTTACATCCTTTTTATTTTTTGCCATACTGGTCTTAAATATTTAACTTCTGATTTTTACCACCGCAAAAGTAATTTTTTTCAGACAATTTTAAAACATTTAATTTAATGAATATCCAAAGAGCTGCAAAATATTTATTATCATACTGATTATCAGTATTTAAGAACTTACACAGAGTAAACACAGAGGATTCACAGAAGTAAACAGAGGTTAGCATTATTGTATAATATTTGCATTTTGGTGTTATAACTAAGCATTTCTTTGTGTTTTTCTTTGTGTTTTTCTTTGTGCAACTCCGTGCTTCTCTATGTCTCTCTATGACTGTTCTTATTTTTCTTGTTACTTTTGTTTCCGCTTTGAGGGATTTCGTAACTTCGTTACTCGACTTTTTACCTGCTGACTGAACAAATCTGTAATAATGAATTGTATATTTAATTCAGTCGTTCAGACAAGCTTTTGCCTTTTATCTTTTTTACTTTTGTCTTTTGTCTTTTGTCTTTACTAATTATGTATCTTAAGAAACTTGCT
>PLMC01000065.1 GCA_003141495.1 Bacteroidales bacterium | reverse complement strand
AAGGAGATCAATGCCCCAGGAATGCTGAATGCCGTTTTTACTGCTAAAGCTGCGGAACCGGGCGGCGATGAAAGTATTACACAAACGACTTATAAATATGCACCTTATCCGGTGTTCGTCGGGATTAATCTCCCGGGGTTGAAAGGGAAAAGCAGGATGCTTTTTACAGATGCTGAGAATGAGGTTAAGCTGGTCACTGTCGATGAAAAAGGCAAACCGGTAAGATCGGAAGTTGAAATAACCATATATAAAATTTCTTACAGATGGTGGTGGGAATCAGACGAGGAGAACCTTGCTTCTTTTATCTCCAATAAAAATTACAAACCGGTAATAAGAAAAACAATTACTACTACAGGTGGTGAGGGTTCTTTCTCATTCAATATTGATAAAAAAGACTGGGGCCGTTACCTGATAAGGGCAACAACACCAACCGGTCATTCAACCGGAAAAATACTTCTGGTGGACTGGCCGTGGGAATATGGATCAAAAGGAAATTCTGAAGGCGCTACCCTGCTCGCTATCAATACAGATAAAGAAAAGTATAATCCCGGAGACGAAATAAAACTCACTTTCCCGACTCCCGAAAACGCAAGAGCCATTGTGACTCTTGAAAACGCCACAGGTGTGCTCGAGGAGTTAAGGATAAATACTGAAAAAGGCAGCACTGTTGTTTCCTTCAAAGCCAAACCCGAAATGGCTCCTAATGTTTACGCGTATGTTACTGTGATTCAGCCTCACGCCCAGACTGTAAATGATATGCCTATGAGGCTGTATGGCGTTGTACCGGTAATGGTAGAGGATCCCCAGACGCGGCTTACACCAAAAATTGAAATGTCAGATGAGATACGGTCACAAAAACCTTTTACAATAAAAGTCAGCGAAGCGAACAGGAAATCAATGACCTATACGGTGGCAGTCGTGGATGAAGGACTGCTCGATATTACAGGATTCAAGACTCCCGATCCCTGGAAATATTTTTATGCCCGTGAAGCACTTGGTGTCCGGACCTGGGATCTATATGATTTTGTCCTGGGGGCTTTTGGCGGAACCCTTGAGAGAGTATTTGCAATAGGAGGTGATGAAGCTGTTATTGATAAATCGGCAAATAAAGCAAAGAGATTTTTACCTGTTGTAAAATTCCTGGGACCATTCACTCTGGGCCCGGGCAAAACCAATACCCACATAATAACGCTCCCTCAGTATACCGGTTCCGTACGGACAATGATTGTCGCAGGAAGCGACAGGGCGTTTGGAATTGCAGAGAAATCTGTCCTGGTGAAGGATCCCCTGATGTTACTGGTAACTGCCCCAAGAGTCGTCAGTCCTGGTGAAAAAGTGGCTCTGCCTGTTTCACTGTTCATTCAGAAAGACGGGATCAGAGATATCACAATAAAAGCCGAAGGCAATGATCTGGAAAATTTCGAGGAGAAAACGAAGACTATACCAGTGTCAGGTACAGGTGAAAAAGATTCAGAATTTTCATTTACAGCCGGTGGAAAAACAGGTGTGGCAAAAATTAGTGTCACTGCAACAGGAGGAGGAGAGAGTGCAACATATAATATGGAGATTGAAATAAGAAGTCCAAACCCTCCTGAGATACGAGCCGAAGTAAAAGTGATCAGACAAGGAGAAAAATTTGAAACAACCTTCAAACCATTTGGCATTGAAGGATCCAACTCAACTCTCCTTGAAGTCTCCTCTCTTCCTTCAATAAACCTGGAGAAGAGGTTGGATTATCTGCTCGATTATCCATATGGCTGTTCAGAGCAAATCATATCAGCAGCTTTCCCACAGCTATGGCTCAGTGAACTCACAACAAATGATCCGTCAATTACCCACTCAGCATCAGCTAATATCACTGAAGCCATCAACAAAATAATTTCCAGGCAGATGATAAACGGAGGTATAGCATTATGGCCGGGTTCCTCCCAGCCCGACAACTGGGTGACATCTTATGCCGGACATTTCATGACTGAAGCGGAAAGAAAGGGATACAGCATTCCGTCGGGATTCAAACAGAAATGGATTAGTTTCCAAAAGAAGAGTGCACAGGTGTGGCGTTTTGATACAAGGTTCAAACAATCGGCCAACGATCAGGCATACAGACTCTTCACTCTTGCTCTCGCCGGTCAGCCCGAGAAAGGAGCAATGAACAGACTCAGGGAATCGCAGGGAATTCCACAATTATCCAAATGGCTTCTTGCGGCAGCATTTGCTACTTCCGGACGTCCGGAGATTGCAGCAGGGTTGCTGGATGTAAGGAACACGCAGACAGAACCGGAATACAACAATTTTTACTATGGCAGCGAGATACGGGATAAGGCCATTATATTATATACACTGACTCTGTTGAAAAATGAAGAACAGGCTCTGCCGTTGTTGAAAATGATCTGCGACAATTTTAATAATGACAGCTGGTACAGTACCCAGTCAATTGCATGGGGTCTCTATGCCTATATGAAATGGACAGAATCGCTTCCGGGGGATAAAAATACTCCTTCAAAAATAAAAATCACTTTTAACGGGACCAAAACGGAACAGACCATCGTTTCTAAAGAGGTCTGGTCGAAGGATCTCAGGCAGAACAACGAAAATAATTCTCTTGTAGTTGAAAACAATTCCGATAAACCTCTCTATGTAACACTCACCAGGAAAGGAATTCCGATGGTTTCCGATATAGCCCGTGAAGACAAAGGGTTAAGCATGAAGATCGATTATATGGATATGGGCCTGAAACCGGTGGATCAGAAAAACCTTAAACAGGGATCTGATTTCATGATGGTCGTGAAGGTCACAAATAATACATTCACAATGGTTGACAATATTGCCCTCACGGAAATGGTTCCTTCCGGATGGGAGATCCAAAACACCCGGTTGTTTGAGGCAGATTATGGCATTAAGGAGAGCGCTTATGATTACCGCGACTTCAGGGATGACAGGGTGAATACCTATTTCAGTTTAACACAGGGGCAAACCAAAACATTCGTTTTAATTCTTAATGCTGCTTATAAAGGTGAATTTTATCAGCCAGCGTTATGGTGCGAAGCGATGTATATCGCAAATTGTTATTCAAGGTATCCCGGAAATCCTGTAAAAGTAACAGGACAGAAAATTGAATAGAAAACTTAAAATATTTGTGATTGCAGCCGGAGTACTCATTACTCCGGTTTTGCTTTCTCCTTTTCCGAGATTCAGGGCACCTCTCTCGACTGTCATCGAGGCCAGCGATGGCAGCCTGCTGGGAGCAAGAATAGCCGATGACGGGCAATGGCGGTTTCCTGGGACGGAACAGGTTCCGGGAAAATTTGAAAAATCGCTGCTTACATTTGAGGACAGCTGGTTTTATTATCATCCGGGTATAAATCCTGTTTCAATTTTAAGAGCTTTAAGGAACAACATTAAAGCCGGAGAGGTAGTTAGCGGAGGCAGTACAATAACAATGCAGGTTGCAAGAATTTCAAGGGGAAATAAGCCAAGGAGTTACAGTGAGAAAATAATTGAAATGCTCTCGGCATTAAAATTGGAGATGTTCAGTTCAAAAAAGAAAATACTTCAGCTTTACACTTCCAATGCTCCGTTCGGTGGAAATACGGTAGGCCTCGAAGCGGCAGCATGGCGTTATACCGGGAAATCATCGGCAGACATCACATGGGCTGAAGCTGCCGCCCTGGCAATGCTGCCTAACTCTCCTGCCCTTGTTTACCCTGGAAAAAATCAGAAAATACTTAAACGCAGGCGCGATAACCTTCTAAAACGTCTCCATGAAAGAAAATATATCGATTCGATCACATTGGTATTGGCTCTCGATGAGCCTCTTCCCGGGGAACCTAAAGCACTGCCCTCGAAAGCGCCTCATCTGACTGATCATTTTTTCATGACCAACAGGGGTGAAATGATAAAGACAACTATTGATCCGGCGCTTCAGGAGAGAGCAACAGAAATATTAAATACACATCAGAAAGATCTTGCCGGAAATTATATTTTCAACTCAGCCTGTCTGATAGTTGAAGTTGAAACAGGAAATGTACTGGCTTATGTCGGTAACAGTACACTCGAAGATTCTAAGACGCATGGCGGAGATGTTGATATCATTCACTCTCTCAGGAGCACAGGAAGTATCCTCAAACCTATTCTTTATGCGGGTATCCAGCAGTCGGGAGATATTTTGCCAAATACGCTTATTGCCGATGTTCCCACACGGTTCCCCGGCTTCTCACCAAAGAACTTTGACCAAAGTTACAGCGGGGCAGTAAGCGCCAGTTCTGCGCTTTCACAATCTCTGAATATCCCGGCTGTTAAAATGCTACAGAAATATAACCCCGGGAAGTTCCTTGATCTTCTTCATAAAACCGGTTTTACAACTTTCAATAAACCTGCTGATTACTATGGACTTTCTCTTATTCTGGGTGGAGGAGAGACGTCATTATGGGATCTCACAGGTGTATACGCCTCTCTCTCGAGGGTTCTGAACAGGTATCTCAATATGAAAAAATACTATAAAGAGGATTATCATTCTCCGGTACTTATCAGGAAAACGGATACGAAGACTATGAAGACTGAAGAAACTGATCCTCCACTTTCTGCCTCATCTATCTGGTTGACATACGAAGCTCTTCAAAAGGTAAACAGGCCCGAGAGTGAATCGGGCTGGCAATATTTTTCCTCTTCACCTGATCTTGCATGGAAAACCGGTACCAGCTTCGGCTTCCGGGATGGATGGGCCGTGGGAACAACTCCCAGGTACGTAGTTGGTGTCTGGGTGGGAAATGCAACAGGTGAGGGAAGACCGAGACTGACAGGGATCACTGCTGCTGCTCCTTTAATGTTTGATCTGGTTAATATGATGGGGTCAGGAGCCTGGTTTAAATCGCCATACGAAGATCTTACAATGATACGCGTTTGCAGCAGAAGCGGCTTCCGGGCAGGAACCGATTGCCAGGAAACTGATGAAATTCAGGCCTGTGTGAACGGATTAAGAAGTGAGATCTGTCCATATCATCAGATTGTACATTTAAATATATCAAAAACACTTCAGGTGACTTCAGATTGTGTTTCACCCGACCAAATTACCAATGAACCGTGGTTTGTTCTGCCTCCTGCTATGGAATATTTTTACAGAAAGAAACACCCTGAATATAAGACTCTTCCGCCTGTCGGACAGGGTTGTTCCTTAAGTAAGAACATTCCGGTGATGGAGTTCATTTATCCTACTGCAGGAATTAAAATATTTATTCCCCGCGACCAGACCGGAGAATTAACAAGGGTTATAACTGAAGTTGTCCACAGGAACCCATTAAAAAAAATCTTCTGGCATCTTGATGAAACCTATATCGGTACAACACAGTTTATTCATCAGCTGGAAATGCTGACGGGATCAGGTAATCATATTCTCACTGCTGTGGATGAGGATGGGAATATGATAAGGTGTCAGTTCAGTGTAATCTGAGCTAACATGTACTCACCCCCTTTTCCCCACTCTGCCACCACTGCAGTCAGGCTCCTCCCTAAAATTGCCCACCGGGCAATTTCTTAACGGTCGTTCCTGTAAAGAGGGGGAATTTTCTAATATTCAATATTTTACGCCCCCTCTTTGCAAGGCAGAGAGGGGGATGGGGGTGAGTTCATTAAGCCAGGAAAGTGACTTATAGTGTTGCATAAATTTCCTAATTTTGTTACGTTATGAAAAACTTTATCCCCGAAGAATGGTTCCCGTTAGTCGATGAAGAGGGTAATACGACCGGAAAAGCTCTGCGCAGTCTATGCCACGATGGCAAAAGCATGCTTCTTCATCCTGTCGTTCATCTTCACTTTTTTAATCGCGGCGGTGAATTGTTTTTACAGAAAAGGGCAAAAACAAAAGATATTGAACCGGGTAAGTGGGATACATCTGTGGGAGGTCATGTCAGTCCCGGAGAAACACCCATTGAAGCTCTGATGAGGGAAGCCGGAGAAGAGCTGGGGTTGAATAATTTCGTTCCGGAATTTTTAGGAAAATATGTCTGGAAATCTTCCAGGGAAAGGGAACTGGTTAATTCCTTTTCAACGATCTCTGATTTAGTCCCCGTAATAAATAAAGATGAAATTGACGAAGGAAGATTCTGGTCAATCGGGGAAATAAAGGAGAATTTAGGGAAAGATGTGTTTACTCCGAATTTTGAACATGAATTCATGATATTCTTTAATAATTCTTCTCTGTAGCCCTCTGTGGATGCTCTCCCGATAAATCGGGACAAGTTATAGACTCTGTGTGACAAAAAAATAAGAACTTTCACGAGTAACACTGAGGAACACTAAGATACACAGAGTAAATCTATTTTGAGTGTTTTATATCATCAGATCTTAAACAATAATTAAGAACAATTTTCGTACATTTATTGTTTATATTAGTGTTAACCTACTGATTTTTTATGAAGCCCGATAAGATCTATTTATCTCTCTCCTTCTTAATACTCATCACTGTTTTTTCATGGTTTACTTCCTGCTCGCACGTTGCAGAAATAGTAAACTTACCTGAGGTCTGTTTTACGGGCGATATCCTGCCAATATTCATTAATAATTGTGCCATCTCAGGTTGTCACGACGGTGCAGGGAGAGAATCACGTTCAGCTCTTAACAACTACGCAAATATTATGCGTGATATTACACCGGGCAATCCTGATGCCAGTACAGCCTACCAGGCAATTATTTCAAAATGGGGAAACATGATGCCACCCGGGCAACCACTCTCTATAGATAACAGGGCAAAAATAAGAGTATGGATTGAACAGGGAGCCTCAGAAACAGTATGTACAGATACCACAGGAACAGGAGGGAATGGAGGTGGTTCTGGCGGTGGCGGAAGTTATGTGGCCCATGCATGTTTCTCCCGTGATATCTTCCCGGTGATTGTATCACATTGCGCTACAACAGGTTGCCACGATGCTATTTCACATAAAGAAGGATATAATTATACAACTTATGCCAATATAATGAATTCTGTCGCGCCAGGAAATCCGGGATCAAGCAGATTGTACAGAGTTATTTCAACTTCCGGCGGGGAATCAAAAATGCCACCTTCAAACAGCCCTCAGTTATCCGTTGCACAAATCGATTCAATTGGAAAATGGATTAGCTATGGGGCTCTTAATGAGACCTGTGGGGAAGTTTGCGATACTATTAATCTGGTTACATTTTCCGGAACAATATGGCCCATTATGCAAACTTCATGTACCGGATGCCATTCGGGTGCATCTGCCGGAGGAGGAATTGTGCTGGCGACCTATGCCAATGTTCAGACTATAGCGGCAAACGGGAGTCTAGTTAATTCTCTCACCGGAACCGGAGTCCCGAAAATGCCACTCGGTGGAGCATTTTCGACCTGCCAGATCAGGGAATTTGAGATATGGGTTAATAGCGGATCTTTAAACAATTAGATATTCATTCAGCATGAAGCGACTATTTATTTCTTTAGCATGTTTCACCGTTTTTTTGTTATTTTTTGTCTCCTGTTATTACGATAATGAAGAAGCATTATATCCTACTCTTACCAATACATGTGATACAACAAATGTCACTTACAGTGGAACAATCGCTCCTATCCTGAGCAATAATTGTACTGTCTGCCATTCCGGATCCGCAGCTTCAGGGGGTATTTCACTTACCAGCTATTCAAGCGTTCAGACTATGGCATCGTCAGGATTGCTTATAAATGCACTTACAGGGAGCGGCGTGCCAATAATGCCCGTTTCCGGAGCTCTATCCGCATGCAAAGTTACTCAGGTCAGGATTTGGATAAAAGCGGGCATGCTTAACAATTAAATGAACATAAATAATGTATAACATGAGACGATTATTCCTCGCTTTAATTTTATCTCTTATTTCATTTGGGATCTTTGCCCAGGATGATCTGATGAATATTATCAACCAGGACTCAACCAAGGAAATAAACTACACAACAGCTACTTTCAAATCGACCCGTGTGATGAATGGACATTCAATTGAGAGAATGGTTCCGGGACAACTTGATGTAAGAATATCACACCGGTTCGGAACTCTTAATTCCGGGGGTTATAACTTTTTCGGTCTTGACCAGTCTAATATTCATCTTGGCCTGGAATATGGCATATTCAAATGGCTTATGATCGGAGTAGGAAGATCGGAGTTCGAAAAGACTTATGACGGATTCGGAAAGTTCAGCATCTTACGACAATCATCAGGAGCCAAAGATATGCCGGTTTCTGTTTCTGTTGTCACTTCAATTGCCCTTAAAACCTTAAAGTTTGCTGATCAGACCAGGACAAATTATTTTACATCACGATTGGCCTACGTGAGCCAGATACTGGTTGCACGGAAAATCAACGAGGCATTCTCACTTCAGCTTACTCCGTCGTATCTCCATCGAAATCTGGTAGCTACGGAACTAGATCCGAATGATATCTTCGCCTTAGGTGCAGGGGCTAGATTGAAGCTCTCAAAAAGAATAAGCCTGAATGGAGAGTATTACTATATTGCAAATCCAAAAACCTATTTGAGCCAGCAGATCTACAATCCCCTGTCGCTCGGTTTTGATATCGAAACAGGCGGACATGTATTTCAACTGTTTTTTACAAACTCGCTGGGTATGACGGAAAAACAATTTATCGGGGCAACAACAGGACAGTGGAAAAAAGGAGATATCCATTTCGGATTTAATATTTCAAGAGTATTTACACTGAAGAAAAATAAAAAACCTTCAAACTATTAGAAAAGAATTTGCTCTGGGTAAAAAACGGGAATAGAACTCAAATGATAAAAATTACAGAAGTTTCGTTGCGTTCCTTGCTAACCTTTCCGAACTTTACTGTTAAAGAAATTGTTAATGTCTAATAATCCAAACATTTATTTAAATCTTTATGAAACGTCTATTTTTATTTCTATTCTTTCTGAATATCGTTCTAGCAGTAAATGCACAGAAATATATGACCAAAAACGGTTATATCGGTTTCTACTCCCATACTCCCATGGAGGATATAAAGGGAGATAATAATCAGGTTGTCGGAGCTATCGATATTTCGACAGGAGAAATGGTTTTTCAGGCATTAATCAAATCCTTCCATTTCGACAGAGCTCTTATGGAAGAGCATTTCAACGAAAACTATATGGAATCGGATAAAATTCCCAAATCGATTTTCAAGGGAAAGATCACAAATCTGAAAGATGTTGATTTTTCAAAGAGCGGCAACTACAATGTTACTGTTGAGGGGGATCTTACCATTCATGATGTAACAAATAAGATCAGCACACAGGGAACCATTGAAGTTGTTAGTGGCGGCATAAATGCGAACTCAAAATTCAAAATAGTCCCGGAAGATTATAAGATAAATATTCCCGGAGTTGTAAAAGATAAATTTGAAAAAAGCCTGGAAGTCACTGTTGCAATGAAATATACACCTATTGCAAATAAATAGAAGCAATCCCGGGTACAATACTATTATTTTTGCTAACTTTTGTGAATGAAATTATGGGTTAAGATTGTATTATTTGCTGTTCTCGTAATTGTTATTACAGCAATTTGTGTCGGTCTGCATAAGTTCAATCTGAAGCATCCCGACACAGCTAAGGCCAAACCGGATTTCGTTGTTGCGGCTACAGTGCTTCAGAAAGAATTTGAAGATAATGAGGGAACAGCATCTTCAAAATATATCAATAAAATTCTTGAGGTCACTGGCACAATAGCCTCCGTGACCCCTGCCGATAGCACTCATCTGAATATAGCTCTGAAAACCGGAAATGACATGTCATCTGTAATCTGTTCTTTCCAAAATATAACCGATCCTTCTAAGTACAAAACCGGTGAAGAAATTACTCTCCGTGGAGAATGTTCCGGCTTTCTTCTGGATGTGCTTCTTAAAAATTGTTCTATTGTCGTAAAAAGAAAGTAAGAATTATGAGTAAGCCGGTAAAAATACTAATGTTTAAGAATGAGATTGAGGCAATGCTTCTCGATGAAATACTCACTGAAAAACAAATCCCTCATCTGATACGTTCCTATCACGACTCAGCTTACGATGGTTTATGGCAAACGCAGTCGGGCTGGGGCCATGTTGAAGCGCCTGCAGAATATTCAGACGAGATCATCAGTTTATATAACCAAATGTCGGATTAATCCTTCTTTTCAGATTACTTCTTATCAACTTAAGTTTTTATCTTTGCCCATCATTAATATACCAATCTCATTAGTTGGATGAAGTGCAACTGTTTATATTAAGTTAAATGAATCAGATGAATAGAGAGAAGAACCGTCTGTTTACTATTATTTCTGACATGCTTCATTCAATTATCCCTGTGATAAAAAGCAAGTATTTCTATTATGGTATTCTTGCGGTTTTTGCGGGGGCTGGATTAAATTTTGCCTCCGAAACTTATCTCCATAATTATATGAGTGAAGGAAAAACCCTGCCCATGCTTTCAGATTTTATTCTCGACCATCTTCCTTTTTACAATGTTTCTCTTATTTATGATATATTTTGCCTTGTCCCTATCTTACTTGTTCTAATATATATTGTTCATAAAAAGGATTATAACAGGATCCCCTTATTTTTGCTCCTGACCGGCATTTTTTATATTGTCAGAGGTGTCTTTATTGTCTTAACTCCCTTTGGAAATCCTCCAATGTTCAGCGGGTCAGATCCTCTGTTTCACGGGTTTTCAAACTTTGAACTCGGAGTATATCCTTCAGGGCATACGGGGAATGTTTTTTTAATGTTTTTAATGGTTAAAGACAAAGGTTATAAATGGCTCATCTTTATTTGCCTTTTTATTGTCATAGCTGCATTATTCCTGGCACGTGGACACTATAGTATCGACATTCTTTCAGGACTTTTCTTCTCTTACGCTATCAAAGCATTCGGGGAAAAACATTTTGCTATGTTTGATCTCGCCAACAAAAAAGAACCTGAAAGGTTAACTGTAAGGGTTTAAATATTTCCTAAAAATTTCAAAAAAATGAAATAATGGAGAGGTTTAAGAAGAACAAGAGTAAAGTTGTCCTTCAAAGTTCCCCTCCACCCCATAGCCGTCAACCTAAGCTTTGGGGATGAATGAATACTGCATAAAAAAGTTTCCCCTCCTTTTGAAGGAGGGGAAATGTATCAGGCTTAAATTCAATATTTTACATCCTGTTTTGTGCTAAACTCTCTCCATATTTTACTATATTCAACTCCTTAAGTTGACGGCTATGCCCTATCCTCTCCTTTAAGGGGAATTCAATTAAGTAAGTTATCTCCAATCCGATAACTCCGAATGTTGTCAGTTTAAACAGGTTTTCCCTCTCCCCGGAATCAGTTTTACCCTTTCTTCTCTATCCTTCTGATAAAATAATAATTAACGATGCCGATTATCACCATCCCCAGTAGGAATAGAGGATAAGAAAGTTTCCAGTGTTCGGGTCCAGTCATCATCGTCCATTCCGACATTCCGCCAATACTTGCGAGAAGGGTAAGGGGCATAAAAATGGTGGCAATCAATGTAAGCCGTCTCACTGAAATATTTGTATCGTTCGACATCTTGGTCATCAGATTATTGAGAAGGGAAGTATATAGTTCCATCAGGCTCGTTTCGATCTCCCTGTATGTTTCTGTCAGCTCAAAGAATTTTGCCAAATGATCATAAATATCACGAAAGTGCACTATTGCCTTTTCAGTGATAAAAGGACAATCAAGCCTGCAGATTTTTACCAGTATCTCCCGCTCGTGGTATAAAGTTTTTCTGAGCCTCATCAGGTTTTTTCTCATATGGATCAATTGCATAGGCTGAAATTTTTCAACGTCGGCAAGTAAAGATTCCTCAGCTTCTTCCAGCTCAACTTCCATATCATCGAATGCCTTGTATTTTTCATCAACAAGCCAGTCAAGAACGATATGCATTAAATAGTCCGGACCATATTTTGCATTTGTATTAGCCTTTTCTATGATATCCTCAATATTATTCAAGGGTCGTCTGCCTTCAGAATTATGACCACTTACAGTTATAATAAAATTCTTTCCGATAAACAGGTTTACTTCATCTATAAAAAGAACGTTTTTAGCGTAACTGAAAGAATTAAAAATTATAAAGGTATTATTGTTGAAATATTCAATCTTCGGAACCTGTTCTTCATCAAAGCAATCTTCCACTGATAATGGGTGAATGCCGATCTTATCTGTCAGCGAAGAGAGAATTTCTTTTGTTGGCTGATAAAAATTGAACCAGACAAATCCACTCTCCATAGTTGCTTCAACTGCCTTCTCCAGCGATTCGATGCCATAAAATGATCCTGTTGTGGTAAAATGGTAAAATTTTGATTCTGACATATACATGATTTAACTGAATCCAAATTACTATAAAAAAACAACATGCAGAAAAACTTCTTTGAACTCTGATAAACGAACTTTTCAGGAATGAAGGTGTTTAGTTATATACTTAACAGAATGAAGAACATGACACAGAGTTGCACAAAGAAGCACTGAGACCACGGAGGCTGCCTATGTGAACCCTCTGTAAACCTATGTGTAATAAAAAAATCAGTAAAAGAATCAAATTATTTTTCTACACGATAAAAGTCATTGGATAACTTTAGTAAAAAGATAAATATTGCAAAAAAGTAATTAGATGAATAATGCCATATATAATTTCAGGGAGCCGAAGAATGAACCTGTCTTATCCTATAAACCAGGCAGCGAGGAAAGAAAACTGCTTGAAGAAGAACTAAAAAAACAAAAGAATCAGATTATTGATATACCTCTTATTATAGGAGGGAAAGAGATCCGGACAGGTAAAACAGGAAAGCTTGTGATGCCTTCCGATCACCATCATGTACTTGCAACCTATCATATGGCAACAGAGAAGGAGGTTTCTCTTGCGATCGATGCAGCTCTTGATGCCAAATGCGAGTGGATGACATTATCGTGGATGGAGAGGGCTGCAATAATGGCTAAAGCAGCAGAGCTGATCTCCAAAAAATACCGGTTTAAGATCAATGCAGCTACAATGCTTGGCCAGGGTAAGAATGTTCTCCAGGCTGAGATTGATTCGGCTTGTGAAGTGATAGATTATCTGCGTTTCAATATATATTTTGCATCGCTTATCTATCAGGAACAACCAATATCTGAAAGTGAAAACATCAATCGCCTGGAATACCGTCCACTCGAAGGATTCGTTTATACCGTAACTCCTTTTAATTTTACTGCAATAGCGTCAAATCTGAGCACAAGTGTCGCCCTGATGGGAAATACAACAGTCTGGAAACCTGCAACAACTTCTCTCCTCTCAAACTACTATCTGATGAAAATTCTTGAAGAAGCAGGAATTCCATCCGGTGTAATTAATTTCATACCTGGCAAAGGGTCAGTGATAAGCAACGTCGTCCTTAAACATAAAGACCTGGCAGGTATTCATTTCACCGGTTCAAATTCAACATTCAANNGAAACAGGTGGTAAAGATTTCATATTTGCTCATAAGTCAGCAAACCCTCTTGAACTTGCCACTGCAATTGTAAGAGGTTCCTTTGAGTATCAGGGTCAGAAATGCTCAGCTGCCTCGAGGGCGTATATCCCGGAGTCAATCTGGCCCGATACAAAACGGCATATTCTGAAAATGGTCTCTGAAATTAAAATTGGTGATGTATGTGACTTCCGCAATTATGTTAATGCTGTTATTGATGAGAGTGCTTTCGACAAAGTAATGTCGTACATAGATAAAGCAAAATTATCAGGTGATGCAGAGATAATCACAGGCGGGAAAGGAGATAAGTCAACCGGATATTTTATTGAACCAACAGTGATCGTTACTGAAAATCCACATTTCTTTTCAATGGAAGAAGAAATATTCGGCCCCGTAATGACTATGTACGTTTATAACGATGATAAATTCGATGAAACCCTTACTCTGTGCGATGAAACTTCACCCTATGGACTTACCGGCGCTATTTTCAGCTCCGATAAATATGCGATGATCAAAGCATGCCGGGCACTGCGTTATTCTGCCGGGAATTTCTATATCAACGATAAACCTACTGGAGCCATGGTGGGGCAGCAACCTTTTGGAGGAGCCAGAGCCTCCGGGACGAATGATAAAGCAGGCAGTCATCTTAATCTTCTCCGGTGGGTAAGTCCCAGGACTATTAAAGAAACTCTCATCCCGGCAACCGATTTTAAATATCCGTTTATGGAGTAAGAAAACATACTTTCTTTATTTAAAAGAAATAATGACCTTCCCGGAACATCTTCTATGTTTAATACATCACATTGAAAAAATCTTCCGTAAATTTGAGCATGAAAAGATCAGCCCGGAGAAATGAAAATAAGGCACTGTTTGTACTAAATCCAGCGTCAGGGGTACTCCCTGTAAACTTTATTGTATCAAAAGAGCTTGAGCTTCGTAAAAATCAACTATCCTTTTTCAAATCAATGACAAAGGAAGATACCGAATCGCTTATAAAACAAAACTTCAATAAATATGAAGTTTTTATAGCAGCCGGAGGTGACGGTACTGTTCATACTGTAGCAACAGAATTAGTTGGCACCAATAAAATTCTTGGAGTTCTGCCTCTCGGTTCCGGCAACGGGTTTGCAAAGGAATTTGGATTCAAAATGAATGTCCGCTCTCTTCTGGCAGATATTAAGAAAGCCGACAGCATGGATATCGATGTAATTGAGATAAATGACAAACTATGCCTTAATGTTGCCGGTATTGGCCTGGACAGTTTTGTGGCACATTCATTTAATGACCTTAAGCTACGGGGGTTTCTGCCTTATGTCTGGTTAACCTTTAAGACCTTTCTGGCTCTTCGTCCTTTTCCAGTAACCATCAAAGTTGA
>PLMC01000051.1 GCA_003141495.1 Bacteroidales bacterium | reverse complement strand
GAGGTTCTTACCTGGAGTCTGAATAATTATCTCGGACTCGCAAACATCGCCGAGATTAAGAAAGTTGATGCCGAGGCAACAGCAAAATACGGTCTGGCATATCCTATGGGCGCCAGAATGATGTCAGGACATACTTCAACTCATGAAAAATTTGAAGAAATGGCTGCCCGATTTGTACATAAGGAAGATGCATATCTTCTAAACTTCGGTTATCAGGGAATGGTATCAATTATTGATGCCCTTGTTGACAGGCATGATGTAATTGTTTATGATTCAGAATCTCATGCCTGTATAATGGATGGCTTACGACTTCACATGGGAAAGAGATTTGTATTTCCACATAATGATATGGAGAGTTGTGAAAAGCAGCTAAAGCGAGCTCAAAAGATTACAGAAGAATCAGGTGGAGGCATTCTTGTTATTACCGAAGGTGTTTTTGGTATGGCAGGTGATCTTGGTAAGCTCGATAAAATAACCGCTTTGAAAAAAAAGTATCAGTTTCGTTTTCTAGTTGATGATGCTCACGGATTTGGAACCATGGGTGCTACAGGCAGTGGTACGGGGGAACATTTTGGAGTGCAAGACCAGGTTGATATCTATTTTGCAACATTCGCAAAATCGATGGCCGGAATAGGAGGCTTCGTTGCAAGTACAAAAGATGTAATTAACTATCTGCGATATAATCTTCGTTCACAGATATATGCCAAATCGCTGCCGATGGCTATGACACTGGGGGCAATTAAAAGACTTGAATTCATACAGGCTCATCCGGAACAGAAAGAGAAACTATGGACAATTGTTCGTGCTTTGCAGAAAGGGTTAAGAGACGCCGGCCTGAATCTTGGAAAAACAGAATCACCAGTAACACCGGTATTTATGAAAAGTGGCGTTCCGCAGGCAACCCACATGATTTACGACCTCCGGGAAAACTATGGTATCTTCTGTTCAGTGGTTATTTATCCTGTCGTTCCGAGAGACGTGGTAATGTTACGCCTAATACCTACTGCTGCTCACACACTTGAAGATGTTGATTATACGGTGAAAGCTTTCGGGAAAATAAAGACAAAAGTCGACAACAACGAATACCCTGACACCCTGGCTGATTTCAACTTATAGGGATAATAATTATTAATTTTAAAAAGCTGCTTCCATATGGAGCAGCTTTTTTTTCTCTTCTCATACTTCTTACCCGGGAAATTAAAGCTTTTGATGAAACAGTATCACGCTTCAACCGTTATTATTCTAGCCAGGGACTATTTATGAGGCAGATTTTATGTTTCTGTTTTGAACAAAACAACCTTTTCCAAGGTTATATTATTCAAATCAGCATCATTTCTGAATTTATCTGCATAATTAATCAAAACCAGCTTTTAGGTTATGGGTAATAAAAGCCATGATAATAATATGTTAAAGGGTTACAATATGCTTTTCTATTTTGCAGGAAGCATGATTATGCATGAGCCTTCAGAAGAATGTATTGTAGATTTCTGGGAGAAAGGCATTCTAAAAAACCTTCCGATTTCAAGTTCAAATCCTAATTTTATCAAAGCAGCTTCACAGTTAAGAGATTCATTCTCTGACAGGTACATATTTGGGAAATTATTACATGAAGATTACTTAAGACTCTTTACCAGACAGCTACCTGCACTGGCTCCTGCTTTTGAATCCCAATACAATAAGAAGATAACTGCCAGGTCAGGTTACGATTCTTCCAGTGTCACTGAATTTTATAATTCTTATGGCTGGCAATCTAAATTCAAAGGGAAAATAGATGATGATCATCTTGGTATTGAGTTGCTTTTCCTGACTTTACTTATTGATAAATATCTTGTTCTCGATGATGAAGCATGCCGCGGTGAGATGAGAAACGAGATCCGTCGGTTTATTAATCATCATATCCTGTCGTGGGTCCCGGAATGGAATAATAAAGTCCAGACTTATGCAAATACATTATCTTTCAAAGGTATCGGCAATCTAATTCTTGCCTGTTCAGAAGATATTTTTGTATTTTTTGAACAGAAATCTTCGTCTGCTATCTCAACCGACTTTCTTAAAAATTAGGGTTGAAAAAATTTGAAATTGCATCAAAATAATACTCTTTCCATCCTTCTGCAATACCGCTAAATTCCTCATCCGGAATATTTGAATGTTCCACTGTTACAAGCGAGTTTTCCCTGTCAGGTGAAATCGTAATTGTAACAACTGACTTTTCAGGTTGGTCTCCGAAATACCACTCCTGTACCACCTTTTTATCCTGAACAAATTCCAAATTCTTTCCTGTAATATCTCCTGACCATAGAGAAAACTCACTGCCAGGTTCTGTACTCATCTGAGCAGGATAACCCGACCATAATTCAATGGTAAATGGATTAGTCAGGGCAGCATAAACATCTGAAGGTTCTGCATTTATTTTAAATGTTTTTTTAAAAGTTTTCATCAATGAAAAGGTTAAAGGTTATTTATTCTTCTTCTTTGTGGTTCTAGTGTATCCTCTGTGGCTTTCTGGTTAACAAATAATAAGAGCTGACACAGAGCACACATAGAAGGCACAGAGATGCACAAAGTAAAATTATTTTAATTCTGATAAGTATCGCTCAGCATCAATGGCAGCCATACATCCTGAACCGGCTGCAGTAACAGCCTGCCGGTAATTCGGATCCTGAACATCACCTGCCGCGAACACTCCTTCAATGTTGGTCCTCGATGTTCCCGGAATAGTTTTTATATATCCAACCTTATCTGTTTTAATATATTGCCTGAATACCACAGAATTAGGAGTATGACCAATAGCAAGAAAAAACCCATCGATTTTGATTTTAATAGTTTCTTCTCCGGAGGTACCTTTTTTCTTGATCAGGGTTGCTCCTTCCACGCCATTTTCACCAAAGAGATCAACAACCTGGTGCTTCCACAATATTTCAATATTCCCTGTTTTAAAAACCTTATTCTGCATTGCTTTGGATGCTCTGAAGACATCCCTCCTTACTATGAGGTAGACCTTACGGCATAAACCTGCCAGATATGTTGCCTCTTCGGCCGCTGTATCTCCTCCTCCTACAACTGCGACATCTTTCCCCCTGTAAAAGAATCCATCGCATGTAGCGNNCACGTCGCACAAGCAGAAACACCCATTCCGGCATATTTAGTCTCCGACTCAAGTCCAAGGTACTTTGCAGTGGCGCCTGTGGCAATTATTACAGTATCAGCTTCGATAGTCTTATTATCATCAAAGGTAACTTTATGTTTCTTCCCTGAGAAATCTGCAGCTGTGGCAATTCCAAATCTGATATCTGCGCCAAAACGTTCCGCCTGTTTCCTAAAATTCTCCATCATCAGTGGGCCGGTGATACCGTCAGGATAACCAGGATAATTATCAACTTCGGTTGTGGTTGTTAATTGACCGCCCATTTCCAGTCCTGTATAAAGAACAGGATTAAGATTGGCTCTTGATGCATAGATCGCTGCGGTGTAACCTGCAGGACCTGATCCGATGATAAGACATCTGACCTTTTCACTCATGTCTGTATTTGTAATGTAAAGGGCGTCTTTCTGAAGATCAAGCGGTTTAAAAATATCCATATCAGTTTATCTTATTTTGAGATTGTAAATATAATCAACTTTGCTCTTTTTGGCTTCTTGCATAATCCGAATAGTTGATTATTTTTGCATAAGTTTTTACCGCCTTTGCCAAGGCTGCGGCGGCATATCGGGGTGTGGCGCAGTTGGCTAGCGCACTTGCATGGGGTGCAAGGGGTCGTCTGTTCGAGTCAGATCACCCCGACAGATTCTAAACGCAATTATCATTTCTATAGATAATTGCGTTTTTTATTTTATGGAATTATATAATCTAACCTATTGACTCGTATAGGGTTAATTAATAACTTTGAAATTAGGTTGGTTCATATTATGAAACTAAAACTTAAATCATGAAAACACTAAACTGGATCGGATGGATCTCCGGCGGTATTGGAGTAGTTATTGTACTGGTTGCAGTTATTTCAATTATTTCCGGGAAAAACATTTTCGGATACGGCCATGCAGTAAATTTTTTCCATGCTGCCAACAGCTTCTTCCTGATGGCAATCGCTTCATTTATTGTTGTGTACAGATGTGAGTGTAAGAAGTAAAAAGTAAAAAACTCATTTTTAAAAGGAAGAAGAAGAAACAATTGTTCAGGCGGATATTGCAGAATAGTCATTTTCACTTATTTTTGATAATCCTATAATTATATTTGAACTTAGGGTCACAATATAAGTGAAATGATGGATGCAGATATAACCATTATTGGCGCCGGCGTAGTCGGTTTAGCTATTGCTGAGAATGTATCCAAGACACACAACAATGTTTTCCTGATCGAAAAGCATACTTCATTCGGACAGGAAACAAGCAGCCGTAACAGTGAAGTCATACATGCCGGAATTTATTATACTAAGGATAGTCTGAAAGCAAGGCTTTGTGTAGAAGGTAAGTGGATGATATATGATTACTGCAAAAAATATGATATACCATTTAATAATTGTGGAAAGCTGATTGTAGCAACCTCTGAAGAGGAAATTTCTGTAATTAAAGGGATAAGGCTAACAGCCTTAAAAAATGGCGTTGATGATCTGTTGTTTCTTGAAAGAGAACAGATATCCGAACTTGAACCGAACATTTTCGCTCTGAAAGCTCTTTTTTCGCCATCTACAGGAATTGTAGATTCTCATTCCCTTATGAAACAATATGAAACAAATTCATACAATAATGGTTGTCAGATCGTATATGGAAGTGAAGTTGCAGGAATAAGTCAGATCGAAAACGGATACAAAATAAACCTTTTCGATGCAGATAAAAAGAACTATAGTTTCACAACCAGGATTATAATTAATTCTGCAGGACTTACCTCAGATAAAGTATCTGAAATGGTTGGTATTAAAGATGATAGCCTGAAGATACTTTTTTGCAAGGGGGAGTATTTCAGAATCAATCCGCCAAAAAACAGATTGATAAACAGGCTAGTATATCCTGTTCCTCATCAGAATATGGAAGGGATCGGTATTCATGTTACAATAGATATGGGTGGTGGGGTAAAACTCGGACCTGATGTAAAATATCTTGAATCAAATATCTATGATTATAAAGTAACAGCCTCAAAACAAGAGGCATTCTACAAATCAGTCAAAAAATTTCTGCCATTTCTTGAGTTTGATGATATCACACCGGAAATGGCCGGAATACGTCCTAAAATCCAGAAACCGGGAGAACCACTCAGAGATTTTTACATTATGGAAGAGACCAGCAGAGGATATCCTGGATTTATAAATCTTATCGGCATGGAATCACCAGGACTGACATCATCGATTGCCATAGCAAAATATGTGAATGGCTTAATTAATGATGAAATTTAATTTGTGTAAATTTATTCCTTTCAATTCAATTTTAATTTATCCGGGAAAGGAGGCATAAATTGAAACTGACAAGGTTGGTTAAGAGGATTCTTTTCTTGCTTCTTCTGAGTCTCACAGTTAAAACTTTGTATCCTCAGGATCCGGTTAAAACAGCCGGTTATGTCCCCTATGTAGGTCAGGCAGGAAAAGACGTCATCTGGGTGCCAACTCCCCCTGAACTTGTTAATAAGATGCTTGAGATTGCCGGTGTTACAGAAAAAGATTATTTAATTGATCTTGGTTCAGGAGATGGGCGGACAGTAATTGCTGCTGCTAAGATGGGTGCACGGGCACTGGGTATCGAATACAATCATGATATGGTTGAAATTTCGAAGAAAAAAGCAGAGGAAGCTGGTGTCAGCGTGAAAACGAAGTTCATCCAGGCGGATCTTTTTGAGTATGATCTCTCGGAAGCCACAGTAATTACAATGTTTCTGCTACCAGAAATCAATATAAAATTACGTCCCCGTCTTCTTGATCTCAAACCCGGGACAAGGATAGTATCAAATACATTTACAATGGGTGACTGGGAACCGGATAATGAAATAATGACTGACGGTAATATGGATAACTGGTATACTGCACTTATGTGGATAATTCCCGCAAAAGTTGAGGGTGTATGGAATCTCGGGGCTGGTATCCTTACCATCCATCAGGAATTTCAAATGGTTTTTGGAACTCTTAAGACAGATGATAAAACATCAATTGTAACCGGGGGCAGACTTAATGGGAATTTGATTAGCTTCAATGTCGATGGAACAGCATATTCGGGAATAGTAACTGGAAAAACAACAATGTCGGGAACAATGATTTCAGGATCAGCTACAAACAAGTGGATTGGTACTCGGGAAGAACACTAGTTTTTGCTCCTTAGAAGCTTCTGAAGGTCAGCCATTTCATCCCTGAATCTTGCAGCTTCTATAAAATCCAGTTCAGCTGCTGCTTTTTCCATCCCTTTTTTCGATTTTTCTATCGCTTTTTCAAGAGCTTCCCTGTTCATATATTTTATAACCGGATCAGCAGCAATATCAGGTCTGTCAGGCTCAATATAAGCCTTTGCCAAAGATCCCTTCCTGCCCAATCCACTAAGGATTGACCCTGTTTTCCTGGTTATCTGAGCCGGAGTTATCCCCATCATTTCATTGTATTTCAACTGTTTGCTTCTTCGTCTGTTTGTTTCATCAATTGTCTGCTGCATACTCCTTGTGATTACATCAGCATACATAATTACCTTTCCATTCAGATTTCGTGCTGCTCTCCCTGCCGTCTGAGTGAGTGATCTTGATGATCTGAGAAATCCCTCTTTATCTGCATCAAGAATAGCAACAAGCGAGACCTCAGGCAGATCGAGCCCCTCTCTCAGAAGGTTTACTCCAACCAGTACATCTATGGAACCTGTACGAAGTTCCTCCATTATATCAATACGATCGAGAGTATCGATATCTGAATGAATATAACTGCATTTTATATCATATTTTATGAGGTAAGATGAAAGTTCTTCAGCCATTCGCTTGGTTATGGTTGTCACGAGTGTTCGTTCCCCCGATTTGGCCCTTGAACGGATCTCTCCCATCAGATCATCAATCTGGTTAAGGCTTGGACGAACTTCAATAGGTGGATCAAGAAGGCCTGTTGGTCTTATTACCTGATCAACAAATACACCCTCACTTTTTTCAAGTTCATAATCAGCGGGAGTTGCACTGACAAAAATTGTCTGTCCTGTCAGAGATTCGAATTCTTCGATTCTCATCGGTCTGTTATCGAGGGCTGCCGGCAGTCTGAATCCATATTCAACAAGAGTCTGTTTCCTGGAATGATCACCTCCGAACATAGCCCTGATCTGAGGCAAACTGACATGACTTTCATCTATAACTGTTATAAAGTCCTTTGGAAAATAGTCGAGAAGGCAGAATGGCCTTGTACCTGGTTTTCTTCCATCGAAATAACGTGAATAATTTTCAATGCCGCTGCAATAGCCTAGTTCCTTAATCATCTCAAGGTCGTATAAGACACGTTGTTCGAGTCTTTTTGCTTCTTCCCTTTTTCCGATATCATTAAAATATGCAACCTGACGGACCATATCATTCTGAATATCAGTTACGGCCATATTGATCCTTTCCCGTGTGGTAACGAATATATTTGCAGGATAAACGATGTACTCATTAAGAATGTCAAGCCTGTGACCACTGACCGGATCAAAGGTATTTAACTCTTCAATCTGGTCACCAAAGAAAATTACTCTTACTGCTATGTCAGCATAAGCCGGGAAGATATCGATTGTATCTCCTCTGACTCTGAAAGTACCATGTTTGAATTCGAGTTCATTGCGTGAATAAAGGCTGTCGACAAGCTTTCTTAGGAGCAGATTTCTTCCTATTATCTGTCCTTTACTTATATGCACTGTATTTGAATGAAAATCATCAGGGTTACCTATGCCGTAGATACATGAGACAGAAGAGACTACAATTACATCATTCCGTCCTGAGAGTAAAGATGAAGTAGCGCTTAGACGCAGTTTTTCGATCTCCTCGTTTATCGAAAGGTCTTTTTCAATATAAGTATCTGATACAGGAAGATATGCTTCAGGTTGATAATAGTCATAATAAGATACGAAGTACTCTACCCTGTTTTCAGGAAAGAACTGTTTGAATTCGCCATAAAGCTGGGCAGCCAGGGTTTTATTGTGACTTAATACCAGAACCGGGCGGTTAACTCTCTCAATTACATTGGCAATTGTAAATGTTTTGCCCGAACCTGTAACTCCAAGAAGCGTTTGGAACGGGACTCTGTTTTCAAGTCCTGCCACAAGTTGATTTATTGCTTCCGGCTGGTCGCCGGTAGGCTGAAAATCGGATAAAAGTTTGAAATCCATTGAGTATAATTTCTTGCTAATCTAACTAACCCTATAATTCTATAATCATGAAATCAATTAACCACAAAGATCACAAAGGTTTAAATCAAAAGTACACAAAGAATCCATTTTTTCTCTGTGGCCCTCTGTGCTTCTTTGTGACCCTCCGTGTAACAAAAAATTAAGAACTTACACAGAGTTGCACAAAGAAGCACAGAGATTCACAGAGGACTACAATGTAGATGTTGAGAACTAATTAAATAAGAAAAGGTGCTTCATTGGAAGCACCTTTAATTCAGTATTCGATTTATTAACCTAAATATCCTTTTAATAGTCTGCTACGTGATGTATGTCTTAACCTTCTGATTGCTTTTTCCTTAATCTGACGTACCCTTTCACGGGTAAGACCGAATTTTTCACCAATCTCTTCAAGAGTCATCTCCTGGCAACCTATGCCGAAGAAGAATCTGATTATGTCCCTTTCTCTTTCAGTAAGAGTTGCAAGCGCCCGGTAGATCTCTCTTGAAAGCGATTCATCCATCAGCAGTTTATCAGCAACCGGAGAATCAGAGTTGGTAAGAACATCCAGTAAACTGTTATCTTCACCTTCAATAAAAGGTGCATCAACAGAAACATGGCGACCCGATACTTTAAGTGTATCTGTGACCTTCTCCTTAGGCAATTCCAGAACATCAGCAAGCTCCTCAGGTGATGGTGTACGTTCGTTCTCCTGTTCAAATTTTGAGAAAGCTTTATTGATCTTATTTAGCGAACCAACCTGGTTCAACGGTAATCTTACGATACGTGATTGTTCAGCAAGTGCCTGAAGAATTGACTGTCGAATCCACCATACGGCATAGGAAATGAACTTGAAACCGCGTGTTTCATCAAACTTTTCTGCAGCCTTGATAAGACCCAGATTTCCTTCGTTGATAAGATCGGGGAGACTAAGTCCCTGGTTTTGATATTGTTTTGCAACAGAAACAACAAAACGTAGATTTGCCTTGGTGAGTTTCTCAAGAGCAGCTCTGTCGCCTTTCTTTATCCTTTGAGCCAATTCAACTTCTTCTTCTACCGATATCAACTCTTCCTTACCAATTTCCTGCAAATATTTGTCGAGTGAAGCACTCTCTCTGTTAGTTATGGATTTGGTAATCTTTAGCTGTCTCATTATGCCTCCCAAAAAATTTCCGCAAAGATATTGCTTTATTATGTAATAACAAAAATAATTTACTATTGTTGTGATTAGGGGATTTAATTTTATAAATCTCCTGAATAATAGTGAATTATGTAATCTGTTTTATTGTTTACCGAACTTATAATTCAATACAGACCCATCAGGAAGAATTCCTTCTATCGATTTCAGAGTCGTTCCATTGTTTGTGAATTGTTGTACCTNNATCTCTTTAAACTTTCCTTTATTAATTTCCGTTACCCTGACTCCATAATCGATGTTAAGGGAATTCTTATCATCAGAGCTAAGCGGTTCAAGTCTGGCACCAAAAATTACATCACTTGCTTCTTCCATTTCAGGAGTAACAACTTTTGTATTCCCGGCCATATTCTTCATGACCAACGGAACTGAATTCTCCTTTCCGTTCCTGATAAAGGTTATTTCAGCTTTGTCTCCCGGTCTCTTTTCTCCAACATGCTCCTGCAATTCTGAAACACTGTTTACTTCATTTCCATCAAACTTCACAATCACATCATTTACCTTCAACCCTGCTTCTTTGGCTGCACCTGCATCAAGGACTCTGGTTATCAAGACGCCTTTAACTGCAGGAAGATTAAATTTTTCTGCGTCAGTTGATTCGACATCCTGAATATTTACCCCGATAAGGGCTCTCTGAACCTCACCGTATTTTTTTAGATCATCAACAACTTTTTTCACAATCGAAACGGGTATTGCAAATGAGTTACCGGAATAGGCGCCACTTGTCGAAAGGATAGCAGATGTTATTCCAACAAGCTGCCCTTTGGTATTTACAAGAGCCCCGCCGCTGTTTCCCATATTAAGTGCAGCATCAGTCTGAATGAACGATTCGATAGTATACGCACCTTCATTTAAATGAAGACTTCTTCCTTTGGCACTAACAATACCTGCTGTTACGGTTGATGTAAGATTGAATGGATTTCCGACGGCAAGTACCCATTCACCTAGTTTCAGCTGGTCCGAATCGCCATATTTAATATATGGTAAATTGTCGGCTTTTATTTTAAGCAGAGCTATATCACTGCCAGGATCGCGACCGACAACCTTTGCAGTGAAAGTTCTCTTATCATTTAGTGTAACATCAACAGATTCAGCGTTTTCTACAACATGGTTATTGGTAACAATATATCCGTCATTAGAAATAATGACTCCTGAACCATAACCTTGTATTTCACGGGATTTAGAATTACGATCTCCATAAAACCAATCCATAAGTGGATTATCGGGAGCTCCCGCCATTTTTATATGAACGTGAACTACAGCATGAACGGTCAGTTCAGCTGCATATGTGAAATCTATCTGTCCTTCCTGAGTCTGAAGAGAAGTGAGATAGGCTCGCGCATTTTGCACTTCAACATTGGAACTATCTTTTGAAACAGCAACTATAGGCTTAGCCATTATCTTTGAATATGCAAACAAAGCAATTGATGCTCCCAGAAGAGCCATAAACAGTGCACTTAATAAATACTTACCTTTCATAGCTTTTAAAATTTTAATTAAACTATCCTTTCGTCGCAGGTCAAAATTCATTTATTCTGCCTTCACAAAAGTTTAATATCTTTATAACCGAATTAATCCAATTTTGTTTTACAAAGATCATGCATTTTTCGAATGATTTTCAATAATATACAAACTTTTAACAACACTTTAACACTGATGACAATAGGATTTAACAAATACGAGGGAACCGGGAATGGATTTATTGTAACAGATAATCGCAAGGGTGTGAGACGTGAGGCGTGAGGCGTGAGGCATGATGGAAAACAAAAGTATAAAGACAAAAGTTGAAGAATTTATAATTAATCATTTAGATCCTGGCGGCTCAGGCCTGTTGCCAGAAGCCTGATAATTATGCAAAAAGAAAAACTTTACGGCAAAACAATTAATGAGTTAATAGCAGTTACCAAAAGGATAGGATTGCCCGGGTTTGCAGCAAAACAGATATCAGACTGGCTATATAAGAAAGAGATCCAGTCGATTGAAGAAATGACAAACCTGTCAAAAAAAACCAGAGGACTTCTCTCAGCTGAATATGAAATTGGTCTATCTGTACCTGTTAATGAATCAAAAAGTTCTGACGGAACTAAAAAATATCTCTATAAAGTCCTGAATGATAAATATATAGAGACGGCATATATCCCTGATGATGAGCGTGCTACAATTTGTGTATCATCACAGGTAGGTTGTAAAATGGGATGTATCTTCTGTATGACCGGGAAACAGGGTTACCAGGGAAACCTCTCCTCCAATGAGATTCTTAACCAGTTCAGAAGCTTACCCGAGTTCACTAGTCTGACAAATATGGTCTATATGGGAATGGGTGAACCTTTAGATAATATTACTGAAGTACTTAAGAGCCTTGATATTCTTACAAGTGAATGGGGATACGCCTGGAGCCCCACACGGATCACTGTAAGTACAGTAGGGTTGATAGCCGGTATAAAAGAGTTTCTGGAAAAAAGCCGGTGTCATCTTGCAATAAGTTTGCATTCTCCATTCGACGAAGAGAGAAGAAAACTTATGCCTGTTCAACGTACCAATACTGTCAAAGAGGTGCTGGATATAATCCGTAATTTCGATTTTAACAGNNGGGTCTGAATTCCAGAGTCCCAATCTGGGGACCACTATTAATTTCAAAGAGGCGCTTAACGCCAAAGGAATTCTTACAACCATAAGGGCAAGTCGTGGCGTAGACATTCAGGCTGCATGCGGGCTATTGTCAACTCTCCAATTAAATAAATAAGTTCAGAAATGAGGATTATATTTTTTTTCTTTTCAATTACCTGTCTGACTGTTTGTTCATATTCACAGGAAAAATCAGCTGAAACATTTCTTGCTGATTCCTCATTGACACATGCATCTGTATCTTTGTGTGTTGCGGATGCAAAAACAGGCGAAATCATACTTGATTATAATTCCGGAATAAGCCTGACTCCGGCTTCAGTAATGAAGATAATTACTTCAGCAGCAGCTCTTGAAATCCTTGGCCCCGGATATGCTTTCAAAACAACAGTAAGCTATACCGGTTCACTTAATAAAAGATCCGGAACATTAAAGGGGAATATTATTATCCTTGGAGGAGGCGACCCTGCTTTGGGATCAGTGTATTTTTCTGATCATTATAAAGGTTTTTTAGACAGCTGGGTCACGGAAATTAAAAAACTTGGAATTAAAAAAATAAAAGGAAGGGTAATTACGGACGACTCTTATTACGATTTTTTACCAGTCCCTTCAAAATGGCTCTGGGAAGATGAGGGAAATTATTATGGTGCTGGAGCCTATGGGTTATCTGTATTTGACAATACTTATGAAATTCATTTTAAAACATTTTCCGGCAGTTTCTCTCCGGTAATTAAAGAGATTATTCCTGATGAATGCCGGTTTGAATTATCTAATTTTCTCGTTGCTTCAGGTACCACAGATGAAGGGTATGTTTTTGCCGCTCCTTACAGTAAACAGGGATGGCTCGCAGGAACAATTCCTGTTAACCAGGAGGATTTTGTCCTGAAAGCTTCAATAACTGACCCTCCCCTGCTTCTTGCTAAAATAATGAGCCAAAAAATTAAGGCGGGCGGCATAAAGATTTCAGACGATCCAACCACTGTAAGATTAGAACAAAATTATAAAGCNNAAGTACTGAACCATGAAAGTGTAAATCTTTTTGCCGAACACCTGATTAAGGAATTAGGAAAAAAAATCAAAAACATTGGATCAACCGCATCTGGCGCTGAAGTTATTAATGAATTTCTTAAGGGTTCCGGTATAGATACAAATGGGATGTTTATTGAAGACGGAAGCGGGCTGTCTCCCCTTAATGCAGTCAATACAAGAGAGTTGGTACGTCTCCTAGTCTATATGAAAAACAAGGGAAAGTACTTCTCCGAATATTATTCATCCTTGCCTGATGCAGGAAAAAACGGTACCCTCAAAAATTATTTTAAGGACCCTCTCTTTGATTCACGACTCAAAGCAAAAAGCGGTTCAATGACAAGAGTGAGAAGTTTCGCGGGATATTTTACTACACTTTCAGGTAAAGAAATGGCCTTCAGTATAATTATTAACAATTATTCGGGTCCCTCGGAAAAAATTACTTCGGAAATCGAAGATAATATCAGGGACTTAATATCGAATTATTGACAAACCGGAATAGCTTTTCAAAAAGGTATTTATTTGCACATTTTTTAAGGGAAAATATAATGAATAATATAATTGCTGTCAGAAAGTGCAATGAATATGATCTCCAGGAGATCTTTGATTTAATTTCCGATATATACAAAAAAACCGACGGCCCGGATGTTAAAGGGAAAAAAGTGCTCGTAAAACCGAATATTCTTACAGATGATGATCCTTCGAAATGTATAAGCACTAATCCGGTTGTTGTAGAGGCGATGATCAGGTTCCTGCAATTAGAAGGAGCTACTGTTGTAGTTGGAGATTCTCCGGCAGTTCATACACAGAAATTCAAGGGTGAAAAATCAGGAATTCTTAAGGCGTGCGAAACAACCGGAGCCAAATGGATTGATTTCATGGTGAATCCTGTTGAGAAACCATTAAGAAAAGGTAAGATCAGAGTTGCAGCTATTGTAGATCAGGTTGATCTAATAATCTCTCTCCCTAAATTTAAAAACCACGAACTTGTTTATTTTACTGGCGCAATTAAAAATACTTTTGGAATAATACCGGGTTTCAGCAAGGGGAAACAGCATGCCTTGCACCAGGACAGGAGCAAATTTGGAGAGTTTCTTGTTAACCTGAATGAAGCAGTCACTCCTGATTATTTTCTGATGGATGGTATAATGGGAATGGAAGGTCCCGGCCCCGGTCGAGGATTCCCGGTTAAAGTAGGACTGCTATTCGGCTCAACAAATCCGTTGATACTTGATATCATAGCCAGCCGGATCGCAGGTTATGAACCCTTAGTTATCCCGACTTCAAGGGCAGCCTTTTTCAGGAAGAAATGGTTGCAGTCAGAAGATGATATTATTTATGATGGACCTGAAATGAGCAGTATCATTAAGAAAGGGTTTACAAAAGTTCCAATCTCAACAACCAATAATATTGCTCTGAAGTTCGTAATGAAAAGGATTAAATTCCTGAAAAAACTTGAAAGAAGGCCGGTCTTTAATCACGAAAACTGCACGGGGTGCCAGAAATGTGTTAATATTTGTCCGGTGCAGGCCATTTTACCACTGCCATCTAAAAAGACTCATATTCTCCTTACCGATAAAAAATGCATAAGATGTTTCTGTTGCAGTGAAGTCTGCACTGATAATGCTGTTGAAATAAGAAGAAAAGTTTTTGGAGTCTAATTCAAATCAAATTCATTAACCACAAAGGTCACAAAGGATTTACACAAAGGACACAAAGATCTATTCTTAAAAAATCCCCTCCCTGGAGGGGCAAGGGGGAAGAGGCACTGAAACACAGAGTTACACAGAGAGACACTGAGGAAACACAGAGGGCCAAAGAGTTAAAGATCAAACAAATCTATCAGATATATCAGAGAAGCAATTGCGGCGCTACCCATCTGGAGTTCACGGATATTAACCTGTTCAAAAGTGTCATTCGCAGAATGATGATACCAGAAATATCTTTGTGAATCAGGTATATAGCCTATCTGTAAAGCACCCAAAGCTTTAAGAGGCGCTATATCGGAACCACCTCCACCTTTGTCGAAATCTCTTATATTATATGGTGCGAACCAGGATGTCAAAGACCGGAGTTTTTCAAGTTTCAAACTATCTGTATCGAAACTAAATCCAAGAGGGCTCATAACTCCTCGATCAGATTCAAGGGCAGCATAATGAATTTCCCCTTTCCTTTTAGCTTCTTCTGCATAGGTCTTTCCTCCGGTGGTTGTCATCTCTTCGTTCATAAACAGAACTACTCTCACAGTCCGTTTGGGCTTTATGCCAAGCTTTTTATAAATTCTGATTGTTTCAATTGCCTGCATACATCCGCCTCCATCATCGATTGCTCCTTCAGCAATATCCCAGGCATCAAGATGCCCTCCCACCGTTATATATTCATTAGGTTTGAGAGAACCATAAACTTCACCTATTACATTATAAGATATTGTGTCGGGATAGTTCCTGCACGTGGAAACCAGGTTAACGGTTAGAGAAGGATCAGTTTTCAACCATTGACTCAGGAGCTCAGCGTCCAGAGTAGATACCGCAACAGCCGGAATTTTATTGACATTATCGGCATAACGTGTAACTCCGGTATGGGGGAAGTTATCAAGAGACTGTGTCATTGATCTTACTATTACTGCAATGGCGCCATACCTTGAAGCTTCTGAAGGACCCACAGTACGTTGATTTACAGCACCTCCATAAGCTGCAAATGAATTAATTAATTTATTGTCAAAGGGCCGGTTAAAAAAAACAATTTTCCCCTGAATACCCTGGAGACCAATATTCTTAAGCTCTTCAAAATCATGAACTTCAACAACTTTTGATGTTATTCCCTGCTCATCGGTTCCGACAGAAAGACCAAGAGCTGTGATTGCCAGTTCCTTCTTTCCACTGACTGATGATGTTACACTGCATCTTTCAACACCTCTAATCCAATGAGGAACAGGGACTTTCTGCAGCCAAACTGTATCAGCGCCTGCATTTATCATGGCCTGTCTGGTAAATTCAATGGCCTTTTCAGCGGCAGCTGAACCAGCTATTCTTCCTTTAGTGTGTTTACATAGATATTCGAGGTTATTGTATGCGGTTCTGTCTGTCAGAGCTTCATCAAAAACAGAAGATAAAACTTTGGCCGGTTCCTGCGCTTTCAATAAATGTGAAATCAGGAACAGTATAAAAACAACAGTAATTCTTTGCACTTCTCAGGTTTTAGACATCTATCTTAGCATACTTTGCATGAGTTTCAATAAACTCTCTGCGAGGTGGAACCTCGTCGCCCATAAGCATTGAGAATATATGATCAGCCTCTGCAGCGCTATCTATGGTAACCTGTCTCAAAGTCCTTGACTCCGGGTTCATGGTTGTTGACCAGAGTTGTTCGGCGTTCATTTCACCCAGACCTTTGTATCTTTGTACACCAACAGAAGATTCTTTCCCCAGTCCCATTTCCTGAACTGCCAACTCGCGCTCCTCTTCAGTCCAGCAATAGCGTTCCGTTTTACCTTTTTTAATCAGGTAAAGTGGTGGTGTAGCAATATAGATATTGCCACCTTTAATCAAATCCTGCATATATCTGAAAAAGAAAGTCATGATTAGCGTGGTAATATGAGAACCATCAACATCCGCATCGGTCATTATAATGATCTTATGGTAACGAAGGCCCGCGATGTTCAGGGCTTTGCTGTCATCTTCCGTACCTATATTGACCCCAAGAGCAGTAAAGATATTCTTTATCTCTTCACTCTCATAGATTCTATGTTGCATAGCCTTTTCAACATTCAATATTTTTCCTCTCAAAGGCAGAATTGCCTGAAAACCACGATCACGTCCCTGTTTTGCTGTTCCACCTGCCGAATCACCTTCCACAAGAAATATTTCACAATTAGCAGGATCTCTGTCGGCACAATCGGCCAGTTTGCCCGGAAGGCCGGAACCTGACAGGACATTCTTCCGCTGAACAAGTTCTCTTGCTTTACGTGCAGCATGACGGGCAGTCGCAGCAAGTATTACCTTTTGAACAATTATTCTGGCGTCTTTCGGATTCTCTTCGAGATAATTCGTAAGCATGGTACTGACAGCCTGATCGACAGCGCCCATTACCTCTGAGTTTCCCAGTTTAGTTTTTGTCTGACCTTCAAACTGGGGTTCAGCAACTTTAACTGAGATAATAGCCGTCAGACCTTCACGAAAATCATCACCATTAATATCAAATTTTAGTTTTGAGGTCGCACCTGAATCTTCAGCATATTTTTTCAAAGTACGCGTTAATCCTCTTCTGAATCCTGCAAGATGTGTGCCTCCTTCTATAGTATTTATATTATTTACATAAGAATGAACATTCTCCGAAAATGAATTATTATACTGAAGAGCAATTTCAACCGGGATCTCAGTCTTATCAGATGTTATATGGATAATATGTTCAATTAGCCTTTCCCTGTTTGAATCGAGATATTCAACGAATTCCTTAAGACCCAGTTCAGAGCGAAACTCTTCATAGCGTGCAGTTCCGCCATTACCATCGTCGATGAGTTCCCTCATATCTCTAATTGTGAGAAGTATCCCTTTGTTAAGGAAAGCCAGTTCACGAAGACGTGCTGAAAGAATCTCAAAGTTAAATTCAGTTGTCTGGAAGATAGTGCCATCAGGTTTAAAAGTTATTATAGTTCCTGACTTGTCTGAATTCCCGATAATTTCTACAGCAGTAACAGGTTTCCCCTTTTCATATTCCTGCTTGAAAATCTTACCTTCCCTCATGATTACTGCAGAGAGATGTGCTGAGAGTGCATTCACACATGA
Source organism: Bacteroidales bacterium (assembly GCA_003141495.1). Classification (GTDB taxonomy): domain Bacteria; phylum Bacteroidota; class Bacteroidia; order Bacteroidales; family VadinHA17; genus LD21. The sequence continues at coordinate 17,293 of PLMC01000051.1, read as the reverse complement.
AACACCGACGCCATGAAGACCACCTGACACCTTGTAAGAATCTTTATCGAATTTTCCGCCGGCATGAAGTACAGTCATAACTACTTCAAGGGCAGACTTCTTTTCTTTTTCCATCATCCCGGTAGGAATACCTCTTCCATCATCTGTAACAGTTACGGAACCATCTTCATGAATCACAACTTCTATTTTAGTACAAAAACCTGTTATCGCCTCATCAATGGAGTTATCAATAACCTCATATACAAGATGATGTAGTCCTTTTATGCTAATATCACCAATATACATTGCAGGTCTTTTCCTCACAGCCTCAAGACCCTCCAGCACCTGAATATTATCTGCTGAATAATCCTTACTGTCCTGCAACTTCTTTTCTTTCTCGCTCATTGTTCCTGTATTTTTAAGTCAACATGTTTAAAATCAATTATAAATAATCATACCAAAATATTTAAGAGGAGACAGATATGATTTGACTCCTTCTAGATGACATCAAACTTGCTTTTTTGGTGGTGAAATCCGGATATCTTTTTTACTGTTTCCAGTCATCAGAATCAACCTCACTTTTCCTGTTATAAATTCTTGATATTATGATTATTAATTATCGAGACAAATATACGGATTTTAAATTGTTTTCCCGTAAAAAAATGTTAAAAATAATACACATTTTTCGATAAGAAATTAACACTAAAAATTGTCTTATTGTCTTGCGGTCTTAATGTCTGAAAGTCATTGTTTTTTGCCCCTCCGACCTCGATGTTTTTGCCCCTCATTCCTACTCGCTTCGTTCAGGGCAGGGTCTAAAGAGGGAAAATTACAAACTATAAGTAAACCCTACCATGAACAGGAATCCTTGTGAGGGATAAAATGCCCACTCATAATAGCGGTTGTTAGCGATATTATTTAGCTTCATCCAGAATGAGAGTATTTTTGAGTAACGGTATTCAGCACTTATGTTAAGATTGATATGACACGGCATTTGGAACATATATTCCTGACCGGGGTTAATGGGAACTGTTGTATTTGCTTCCTTAATCAGTAAATTCTGCAGATCTCCGTTTACAATCTCTCTTCGCTTACCCTGGGCTGATATATCAATTCCGGCAATAATCTTGTCTCTCATGTTATATTTCAAAGCTAACTTTGCGTCCCAACCTGGCTTATCCCACGCATATTCATATTTAGAAAGTGCATACTTATACAGGTTTCCTGCGCCAAAATAAGAGAGCTTATCATTTATTGGTCCACTTATTTCAGCATGGACATTGAGTACTTCTGCATCGTCTGTAATAGCAGAAAAATAACTTCCTCTGGAAGTAACCTTCACGCTGTCAGCAACAACATTATTGGAATAGAATAGCATATTGCTGATCACAGAATATGATGCTGAAACTAAATAACTTCCTCCTAATCCGTTATTTCCTTTTAAACCGGAAGAAATAACAAGGTCATGACTCGTATTTGGCAATTTAAAGAGGCTTCCATCGCGTATTAAATAAGGATTTTCAGAAATTATTGCCGATGGCTCATTCTTATCAAGTTTCCCGGAAAGTCCGGCAAAAAAGCTGACATATGATGGGACAACATTTAATCTGATATTAACATCAGGATACACATGGAATCTCGCAGTTGCGGTAATGTTCCTATCAAGTAATGCCTCAATTCCCAGCTTATAGCTCCATTTTTCAGAACTCTTTTTTATAAATGGACTGATTGAAAAGATGTATTTTGGCGTAATCAGAAGAGAGTCAGGAAGTTTGTAATAGTCATAGTTTATGCCGGAACCTATATATAATCCTTCGTATGATTTTGAGACGATTCCTGAAAATCCGGCACTATGCTGAAACAAGTTTTTTTCATTATAGAAGTAGTTATAATGAACATCGAATTTATAAGATAACCTGGTTGAATCCAGAGTCAGGGAGGACAACGAAGCTTTTGCACCTAAATTATTATAACGCATCCTTATATCGCCTTTCCCAGGTGTAAAATCCATTAGAAGAGGATTGAAATATTCTGTTGTAAACGGAGAATAACCATAAGCATATCTTACCTTCTGACTAAAATCGACTGAGCTTTTAAGGATATTGTTCCTGAAGAATTTACTGCCAAAAAGAGAGACATCATTATCCATATATCCAGCAAAAACCATTGCGCCATTATCCAGATCGACTTTCCCATTGGATGAAAAATGCCGTCCGTAGAAACCGATTGATCCCTTCTTTGATCTCTCATTTGTAATACTGACTTCTGCCAGTGGGGTGAGATAATTCCCAACGCCCAGGTTTATATAACCTTTGTAAAGTTTAGGTAGAGGATCAGGAAGCAGTGAAGCTGCCTTAATCGGACTGATGGTATACTCAGGAAGAAAAGGTGTAGTCCTTACATCATAACGGAAGTAAGGTCTGACTTTGGAAGTATCATTCAAATCGGGCAGAAAGCTCATCTTTTTGGATTCGGGCAAAGATGGTTTATACGGATTGTACAAAGTAACTTCTCGCTTAAGTCCGGTCTCCTTTTTCTTTACCTGGGCGTTGGCCGGCAATAAAGAGAAAATAATTAGGACTGATATAATCAGATTTCTATATAACATGTCAAATCAATTTCTTTATCATTTCTTTATTATTGCTGAACACTATTTTGCACTTTGTCATTTTTATCAGTGTCGGGCTTGTTTTCGTCAAGTGAGTTTAATTTAGCTTTTACCTCATCGAGAATTCCGTCGTTATCAACCTTGTAATAATCCTTCAGGCTTTGAAGCGTGGCACGAGCTTGCAGACTATCGCCTTTTTTAATGCTTATATCTGCAAGAAGAAGAAAAACTCTTGCCATCCAGAACTGATGAGGCGATTTCTGATCGATGAACTCAGTAATTACCTTTTCAGCTTCGGCCGGCTTATCTTTTTTACTAAGAAGCTCAGCAACCCTGTATTTTGACTCAGCTCCTTCCACGCTGGTCACTTCAGTTGCTACTTTTCTGAATTCTCTCAGGGCATCATCAAAATTATTGAGACTATAATTTGCTTTCGCACTCATAAATGTAGCTTCCCTCGCCAACTCCTCCGGTATATTAGGTAAATTGACAATTTTCCCTGCTGCATTGATAGTCTTCTGTGCATCACCAGCCTGAAAAGCCGATTTAAGCTCTCCTTTAAGAGAGATGAGGGTATTCGCATCACTTGAGGAAACCTTCTCCAGTTTCTCATAATAATTCAGCGATGCCGTATAATCTTCTTTATCGTAAAGCATTGATGAAGCTATAATTAAAGATTGCTCAAGAAATTGATTATTCGGTTCGTCAGAAACCTCTATGTACAATTTCAGCGCCTCATCATTTTTTCCTGCCGATCTAAGGCATTCTGCAAGGTAATACTGCGCATTTTGTCTGAAACTACCTTCCGGAAACTCACTGAGGTAGCTTTTTAAAACATCGGTAGCTTTATCATATTTACCGGTCATAAACAGGTTTTCACCTGACATATATAACAGGGAATCCTTCTGAACCAGGTTTACATCACCATATCCGTCAAGTGTCTTTACATAAGCAAAATATGCATCGACTTCATTTAGATCGACATAGGTATTTCTAAGTCCGGTCATAGCATCCCTCGCTTCCGGTGTTGATTTGTAGTTCTCTATCACCTTTTTATACTGAGAAATGGCCTTTTCATTTTCCCCGATGTTATAGTAGAGCAAGCCCAGCTGAACTATAGAACGTGGAACAAATGAACTGCCCGAATAATTTGAGATGATTGTATTGAAATCTTCTTCTCCATTTTTGAAATTTTCGAGGACCAGGTAAGCCCTGCCTCTTTCGAAAATAGCATCCGGAACAAACGGTGAAGAAGGAAATTTCTGTATAAGAGCTGTAAGCACATTAATTTTCCCTTTTGTATCATTTATAAGGCCAAGGGAAAATCCTTTCTGAAACATAGCATAATCGGCATCCAGATTACCGTATGCAATAACTTTATCGTAATAATCAATTGCGGAAGAATAATTGGTGGCAATATAATAGCAATCGGCAATTCTGTTCTTCGCATCCGCAATAACTTCCGGTCTGGCATTATTAGCCCCCGATTCGAAAGCTTTAAAATTATTTAATGCGTTTGTATAATCTTTCAGATTAAAGAAAGTGTAACCAAGATTATACCTCACCAGGTTATACTCATTTAAGAGGGTTGATCCCGGCAATCCCATAAACAACATATAATCATCTTTTGCCAAATCATAATGACCAAGCCTGTAATTTGCTTCACCACGCCAGTAGGTAGCTCTTGCCCTGATCTGCATGTTGTATTTTTCATATTTGAGTGATTTGTCAAACATGCTGACTGATGCTTCGATCTCGAGGTTTTTAAAGAGTTCCAGTCCTCTGAAAAATGCAACTTTCTGATAAGCTTCTTCGAGCCTGCTGTCTTTATTGCCAATTTTATCAAGAGCAGCAAGAGCAGCTTTGTAGTTTTTAATCTGCATAAAAGTACCAACAAGATAATCATACACCTCCTGTATCCTTTTAGACCCCGGATAGAGATCAATATATTCCTGAAAAGCGGCAATTGCTTCTCCAAACGGGGCATAAGCTGTTTCGTATGTCAGTTTTGCAAAGTTATAAAGCGATTCTTCCTTGATCTTCTTGTCAAAATTCATAACAGAAGCCTCGCCAAAGGCTAATCTGGAACGGGTTTTGTCACCTTTCTGCAGATAGCAATCACCAAGAATATCCCAGATATTCTGACTGAGAAGATCATTCTTCGCACCAATTTCAAGAAAAAGTTTGATGGCTTTATCAATTTCTCCTGTCTTATAATAACAATAACCAAGCTCATATTTATCTTCCCGGCCACTGGCTTTTGCGCCGGCTGAGTATTTCTCAAGATATGGCAATGCTTCTTTATAATTCTCCTTGCTGAAATAAGCATCTCCAATAAATCTGTAAAGTTCAACAGCCCTTGTTTTTCCTGCCGATTTCAGAAGATCGGGAGCCATTGACAAAATACCATCATAATCTTTCTGCATGTACAGAATCTGAACAATATAGAATGGCACCACACCTCCGAAAGTTTCATCTTCCTTTAACCGTAAGAATCCTTCCAGAGCAGTTTGATACATTTTCTGCTCGTAGGCAATCTGAGAAAAATAATATACGGCAGGCGGGGTATATTCTGTGTCGATATCTTTAATTTCAGAAAACATAAGAAGAGCTTTGCTCTGATCACCCTTTATATAAAGCGAATATCCGAACCTGAAAAAATATTCCGTCAGTTTATCTGATTTCAATTCCTGCCTGTTCACAGTTTCATAGTAGTCTGCTGCTTTCCTGAAATTCTTATTCTGGTAGAAATAGTTGCCAAGTTCGAGTCTGGCATCATTAATCCGTGGACTTTCAGGATGTGTATATATAAACATCATCATCCTGTATTCAGCATCCGGGTTGAAAAGTTTCAATGCTGCTATTGAACTATAATATTCGGCATCAGCAACAAGTAAGAGATTGGAGTTATCACCATTTATGACGAATGAATCGAAAAGTCTTATTGCAGCCGGGTATTTCTGCTTATTGAATAATTCCATTCCCCTGTAATATTCAGACCCAATTTCTTTGGCAGTAAATTGAACCTGGGATGACACAGGAAGTACGAATAATAAAAGGAAGCAAAATATTAAAATGAAATTGTTTCTGTTCATAACTTATTTTTTTTGGCCATTCACAAAAAAACCCCTGTTTATGCTTTAAATTATAACAATTGCATATAACATGTTAATTGTAAGCCACATATAACAATAACCCGGATTTTTTAATTAATCGTAAAATTACAACTATTAAACGCCGTCAGGGGGCCTTTATTACTGATTTTATCAACATATAAATGTTAATTATCAATTCTTTCCTTATTTTGCACATTAAATCACCGGAAAATGCAGGAGAATCTACCGCTGGATGTTATCATAGAATTGACAAACTGCAGTATTTGGCAGCAGAATCATTTAGTTCTGTCCAATGTTAATCTGAGGATAGGCAAAGGTGAGTTTCTTTACCTTGTGGGAAGAGTTGGTAGTGGGAAATCGAGCCTGATTAAAACTCTGAACGCCCAGATACCTCTGAAAGAGGGTATCGGACTTGTTGCAGGGTATGACCTTTCAAAGATAAAAAAAAAGGAGGTTCCATACCTTCGCAGAAAAATAGGGATCGTTTTTCAGGATTTCCAGTTACTTACCGACAGGTCGGTAAATGAGAATCTTGAATTTGTCCTGAAAGCAACAGGTTGGAAAAACAGGACAGAGATAGATACACGTATCGGTGAAGTTCTTGAAAAGGTCGGACTTGGCTTGAAGGGTTATAAAATGCCCCATCAGTTGTCTGGAGGCGAACAACAGCGTGTTGTTATCGGAAGAGCCCTGCTGAACGATCCTGAAATAATCCTGGCCGATGAACCCACTGGCAACCTAGATCCGGAAACATCCGAAGGAATATTAAGGCTTCTGACAAATATCAGTAAAACGGGCAGAGCTATTGTTGTCGCCACACATAATTATACACTCCTTAAGAAATTTGCTGCACGGACACTTAAATGTGAAAACGGAGAGCTGAGAGACGTGATTAATGATGAGGAGATGGAGTTATTGGTCTGAACGGCCAGAAAAGCCTGTTACGATAAAGGCGATAATATGGCAACTTTTCACTCCCGAACGACTCAATGAAAGATGCAACTGAAGGTATTGAGGAACCGGCAAAATCAAGTATAGTTCTTGTTGATGAATAGTTTTTTATTAATTCATTGACAACAAAATATTCAATCCGTCTTTCACGGCTTAACGGGGTATTGGCAACAAACAGGATAGTCTTATTTCCACGAATCTCAATAAGGAAAAGCCCGAAAATCAGCTTTTTCCTTGCGCCTCTTATACCTATCAGTTTTCCCTTTTTGTTAATAATGCAAAAATTCATGAGGTTTTTAAGATGCTGAAAATCATTAATTTTAATTCCATTTATTTCTTTCCCATTATTCTGTATAAAAAGGTTTATGAGCTCATCAGGTTTAATGGACGAAACAAGTTCAGGACATTTTCTGGCTGAAATTTCAATATTTTTTCTGCAGTGATCTGAAAAATTATTGAATATTGTCTCATATGGTTTGGAAAGATCCAGTTCATAATTGACTTTTTCAGACACTTTGTACCCTACAGTAGAAATTTTCTGTCCTATGCACAAATCGATAAGTTTAAAGAAATCAGGCATGTAGTCAAGAAACTCACTTATTGCTGTGGGAACGGGTTTGTCAGGAGAAAATGCACCCAATTGCTGAAGGAAAGCGGGGGTTGATATATATTGTATCCCGAAACGGCTGAATCCCGGAATCGGAAAAACAGAATCATAATCGTCATCGACAAGCGCCTGCCATCCAGGCGCCATTATATCAAGATACCACGAATATGCATAAGGCTTTGCCCCGGGAGTGTTTTTAATACAATTATCCCATTGTTCCCTGTCTATTTCATTATGCTTAAGGTAAACTATCATGGTCTCTGGTTATTGATCAAAAATTCAAAAACTTCACGCCAGTCTTTCCATTCCTCATTATCAAGCAAAGATGTATTATGCCAGATACTCACAAAAAGTCCGCCAACATTTTTGGTCTCATTAATCAGCTTTAAAATGACCTCCTTCGAACTTACCGGATCAAGTTTCTTATAGTCGTAAAGTGTACCATCCATTATCTGGAAAGGAACGATTTTAAGATTTGTCTGTTTATCTTCAGAAACATTGTAAAAGAAATAGGGACGGGCAATACCTGCCCTGAAACCAGGTTCGTCAGGATAACCCATTGAATAGTCTTCTGAAATACCTGCCTGAAGAATATTATTATATGATCGGGGCATATATAATCTAAGGTAATGGAAACGGCCTAAACTGACCTCTTTTCCAAGAATAGAATGAAGACGATCAGCTTCAGTATCAATAAGTGATCCGTCTTCTCCCGCAATAAATGACGGATGCAACCCTATAGGAAACTTATCAGCAATTTTATGAATAAGTTTCCGGTATTCATCATTTTTCCAGGAAGGGTTTTTATCGAACTTTGAATGGCCTCCGACCGGGAAAAAGAACCTTGTGTCAGTACTATTCTTCTCAATGTTTTCGATGATATAGTCAAAAACGTCATATGGATCTTTTTCACCTTTTGTGATAGCACTGCACCTGTGGTTTACAGTTTCGGGATCGCTGTTTTTGCCATGGAAGAGTCCTAGTATAGTCCTGAAAATATTTTTACCCTGATATGCAAAGGGTTGATCTGTATCTATGGTTAGTAACGCCTTATATTCATTACGTCTGAAAACAATATTCGGGAACCGTTTCAGTAAAGCTTTTGCCAGCTCTTTTGCCCACAGATCAATAACGGGTTTCCCCAGGAACCCATTTTTGAAAGCAACTGAGGAGGAAGAAGGAAATCTTCCAAATTCATCAGGTATAAATTCGAGATATTCCTCATACCTGCTTACCAAATAAAAGGAAGCGGCAAAAATATCGAATGGAAGATCAGAATCGGATGGTATCTGAAAAAACACCGGTAACTCTTTCCATTCTCTGAGAATGATCTGCTTTGCAACAATTCCCTTTTCAAATAAAATTGATTCAGGACAGATTTTGAAGGAGCCGGATAAATTATCGGAGGAATAATTAATAACAGGATGTTTCCCCAGTTTGCGCTTGTCAGTAATAACCTGCCATTGCAAGCCAAGAATATCTCCGAGGATAATACCTGCGATATATGTTAGACGAGGAGAATCCTCTGCCGAATATATTTTTACCGGTCCCGAATCCATAATTACAAATTTATGTAATTACTTGTTATCTAATGGTATAATGTTTAGGAATTTTACAAAGATTTTTTAGATGAATTTAGTATTGCATTTCAACAATAAAGTTTGAAGTGAGCTAGAGTTTGGAGTGCCTAAAGTCATAAACAAATTACTCCTCCATTCAAGCGCAATTTGAAAATCAAAACTCCTCACTTGCTGAAATTAAGAAAAACAGTGCAATACACTTTGAAAAGGTCTATTTGCATTTAGACCGACCTTATTATTCTGCCGGATATGATATATGGATCAAAACTTATCTGGTTGATGCCATGACTGATGAATCATCTGATGAAAATACCAATCTTAACATAGAACTTATCTTTCCCGGATCAAAAATTATTAAACGGTTGATCTTAAGAATAGATAACGGGGTTGGCGCCGGTTATTTTCAGGCTCGTACTTTTTTTATTCGTCCAAATACGATGTTCCACAACCTGACTATAAAAAACCCGACCTAAGAACTGAACCTGGAGTCCCATTGGCAGGGAAGACGAGTTTCGAAGTGAAATAAAAAATTTTAAGAAGTATTTTCACTTCCTGTTCAAAATCTACTTTTCATTTTCCAACTTTCTGATTTTGATCATATTTGTCAGATTGTAGATTAATGAAGTTATGCAGACTCCGGTAACAATACCAATTGTTAATGATAAAATAATCAGGAACCCGGGGGTAACAGCGTAAAACAATAACATTATCATTATTAAGCATATCAATACTGCTAAAAATGATGTTATTATTATTAACCTCTTATTTTTCATAATATAATATTTTAAAGAACTAAGATACTAATAAATAATGGGTATTGGGAATCTCACCGACACTTAAGGCACTCTAAACTTTTAATTCTGTTGTAATTAGAATAATTTGATTATCTTTGCGCCCTAATTAACAAGGTGATTCCAACGAAGCGTTGTTAAGCATTTTGCCCAGTCTGCATTTGAGTTCATTTCGGCCGGGATAACAAATCCATCGCTCCCGGAACCACATCATAAAATTTATTAATGACAAATTTTGAAGAGATGGGATTCACTCCCGGTATCCTGAAGGCTATTCAGGAACTTGGATTTGAAAACCCTATGCCCGTGCAGGAAAAAGTAATTCCATTAATGCTTGGCGGTGAGGCAGATATAATTGCGCTGGCACAAACGGGTACAGGCAAAACAGCAGCTTTCGGACTTCCACTTGTTCAGGCAACTGACACAGAAATTAATAATACTCAAGCGCTTATTCTTTGTCCGACACGCGAATTATGTATGCAGATCACAGGTGACTTAACCGATTATGCCAGGTTCACAGGTAAACTTAAAATACTGGCTATTTACGGAGGGGCAAGTATTGACAACCAGATGAGAGGCCTGAAAAAGGGCGTTCATATTATTGTAGCTACACCCGGTAGGCTTATTGACCTTATCGGAAGAAGGGCAGCAAATCTTTCCTCAGTTACGACAGTGATCCTCGATGAAGCCGATGAGATGCTCAATATGGGTTTTCTTGACAGTATTAATGAAATACTTGAAGAGGTTCCAGATGGAAGAAGAACCCTATTGTTTTCAGCGACCATGTCGAAAGAAATTACATCAATTGCACGGAAATACATGGACAATCCGGTTGAAATAACAATTGGTACAAAAAACTCTTCCGCAGATAATGTCAGTCATGCTTATTACCTTATTCATGCAAAAGATAAGTACAAAGTACTCAAACGAATTGCAGATTTTGAACCGGATATTTATGGTATTGTATTTTGCCGTACACGGAAAGAGACGCAGGAAGTGGCATCTAAATTAATCGATGATGGTTACAATGCTGATGCACTTCATGGTGATTTGTCGCAGATGCAGCGCGATGCAGTTATGCAGAAATTCAGAGTAAAAAATCTACAGTTACTGGTGGCTACAGATGTTGCTGCCCGCGGATTGGATGTTGACGACCTTACTCATATAATTAATTACAGTCTGCCCGACGATACCGAGGTGTATACGCATAGAAGCGGACGTACGGGAAGAGCCGGAAAAACAGGAATTTCCATTTCGCTGGTTCACCTCAGGGAGAGGCATAATCTTCAGCAGATCGAAAGAATGGTTAAGAAACCTTTCAAAGCTATTCCAATTCCAACAGGAACTGAGATTTGCGGAAAACAACTATTCCACTGGCTTAAAAAGCTTGAGAATGTAAGCACTGACCATCAGGAGATTGAAAAATTTTTACCTGAGATAAAGGAGAAACTGGCAGGGCTCGACAGGGAGGAACTTCTTAAAAGAGTTGTTTCGCTTCAATTTGACCGGTTCCTGGATGATTACCGCAACGGTGAAGATATTATCGATACTGTTTCTGACAGAGAAAACAGTTTCGAACGATCAGGAAGAAGAGGTAAACGCGAAGAATATCCGGGCAACTATACCAGATTGTTTATCAATCTTGGTAAGTCCGATGGCTTTTACCCCGAACAACTTATTGAGCTTGTGAATACTAATACTAAGGGCAAAAAAGTACCAATAGGAAAAATAGATTTGTTAAAAACATTTTCCTTTTTTGAAGTTGAATCAAGTTACGCTGACGATCTTATCGGAGCATTAAGCAATGCAACATTTATGGACAGAAGAGTAGCCGTCGAGATTGCGCAGGAAAAAACCGATAAGCCAAGGACCGGTGAATATTCAGGGAAAAGACCTGCCAAATGGTCAGACAGAAGACCTGAAAAGAGAAGCCAGGGAAGATCAGAAAACAAGAGCAGAAACTATAAGCGAGACAGTAGATTCGGTAAAAAAGATAAGAAAAAGAATTACAACCACTAACGAATCACTAAGCTCTGTGGCTCTCTGTGTCTTCTCCGTGGCTCTCTGTGCAAGTTCTTTTTTAGTTACACAGAGTTCACAGAGGACACACAACTTATCCCGATTTATCGGGAGAGTTGCACAGAGAAATACATAAATCAATTAAGAGCCTCGCGAGGGCTCTTTTATTTTTATGGCAAGCAGGATCATGGCGATAATTGCAATTGCACCTCCAAATCCGAAGGCAACAGTTCCTCCATAACCCGGAATCACTTTATCAAAATAACTGTAAAGAAATCCAAAAATAATACTGGCCGGAAGTGCTCCCAATCCGATCGAAAAATTGAACAGGCCAAACGCTGTTCCCCTTTTCTCTTCGCCAACAAGATCCGCTACAAATGCCTTTTCAGTACCCTCTGTGAATGCATAGAATAAGGCATAAACAGCAAAAAGGAAAAACGTGGCAATAATCTGTAGATTAGGAGACAGAAATACGAGAAGACCAAAAGAGATGTAAACAAAGGCGTAAATTCCCCATCCGATATTAATTACAATTTTCCTACCGATCTTATCAGAAAGACTTCCCAGAGGAGTTGAAAAAATTACCTTAATTATATTGTAGAAAGCCCAGACAAGAGGCAGAAACAGAATATTGATCACCTTTGACCGCGAAACTTCATCTCCGAAATTTGATATCATCCTGTTAAGAGGAGCGATACTATTTACTAGATTCACAACAGCTCCGCTTTTGTGGATAGCCTCCTCAACCCGGAATAAAAGAAAAGCATCCGAAGAGTTGCCAAGGGTAAACAGAATCATAATCAGTAAATAGTTCCTGAAGTTTCTATCAAAGCTTTTAAGCGAAAAGATAAAAGGTTTTCTGGTTCCATTATTCGGAACAGATTCTTTTACAAATAAAATAATTGTAAGTACTGCTAAAATCCCGGGTATTATTGCAAGAATGAATGTCCATCTTAAAGCTAATAGGGAATCTTTCATTCCAAAACCTATAAACAGCACAAGAAGTGTTATTATTGCCAGGATAGGTCCTGCAACTGCACCCGTATTATCCATAGCCCGTTCAAAACCATAGGATTTTCCTCTGATGCTTTCATCAACCGAAGAAGCGATTAATGCATCTCTGGGAGCTGTTCTGATCCCTTTTCCGACGCGGTCAAACATTCTTACTATGATTATTTGCCACGCTGCATTAACAATACCTGTCAGGGGCCTGAAAAAAGAAGATATTGAATAGCCGATAAGAACAAGCAACTTTCTTTTTCCTATCTTATCGGATATTATTCCGCTGATCAGCTTTAGCATTGAAGCAGTCGTTTCAGCAACACCTTCTATTACACCAAGCAATATGGCGCCAGAGCCCAGGGCTGCAATGTAAACCGGAACCAGAGGATAGATCATTTCCGATGCTGCATCAGTAAAAAGGCTCACAATACCAAGCATTATGACAACATGTGGTATTCTTTTTTTAGTATTATTAATCAGATCTGAACTCAATTAATAAAATTTAAATGTTATAAAGAATCATCTTTTTAAATAATCGTTGAATAAAACCTGAAGATAGGCTTTTCCATTTTTCTCGGCAGAGTCCGGATCTTTACCTTCACTCAGCACCCTTGTTCTGCTTTTTAGATCAAAGCCAACGGCGGAACTGTCGGTAACAAAACCAAATCCTTCGTTGTAAGTGTAGAATGCAAAAGATTTTGTCCCATCTGATAACATATCCTTGCTAAAAGGAAACTTCCCTGATAGACCCAGTTGATTTAATAATGTGACCGGAATATCTACCTGACTGCCAAGTTTCCCAATCCTTACACCCTTTTTTGATAATGCTCCGCCTATCCATAGCATCGGAATTTTGAAGACATTCTGCTTATAGTTTGGCATATCGCTTAAAATTCTGGCACAATGGTCAGCTACCAGAATGATCAGAGTATTTTTCCACCAGTCAGTCCCTTTTGCCCAATCAAAAAATGATCCAAGGGTTTTATCAGTATAATAAATTGAGTTTTTGTACTTCGACATTAAGTCAGAGCCGGTAAAAACCGGTTCCATCGGTACATCAAAGGGCTCATGGCTTGATAATGTCAGAATTACTTTAAGAAAAGGTTCCCTGGCAATCTTCATTGAATCCTTAAGAGCCTGAAAAAGAATATGATCATGAACGCCCCATTTGGAATTATAATTAGCAGGATCAAAATTTTTCTCAGTAATTATATCTTGAAAACCCGATCCGATTACAAACGAATTAAAATTTGCAAAGTTTATCTCACCTCCATACCAGAATGAACTGTTATATCCTTTTTCATTCAGAATTCTGACAAGACTTGGTAATGTCTGACTCTTATTCGGTTCTTTAATAATAGACTGGGCCGGCTGTGCGGGATAGCCATCGAGGACCGCAGGCATAGCTTTGTCTGTTCTAGTTCCCGATGCATAAAAGTTGGAAAACAATATTCCTTCTTTAGCATAACGGTTAATATTTGGAGTTGCAAGGGAATCTCCTCCAAGCGGTCCGATCAGATAACCGCTGAAACTTTCAAGAATGATGATTATAATATCAGGTTTTGATGTATTTAAAACTCTCTCTGTTTTGCCTTTATCTACGATAAGTGTATCAACTACACTTTTAGCATCTGAAAGATCGCCGAATTCGTAAGGATTCTTTACCGGTCGCTGGCCAAAGCCTGAATAACCCACATTCCAGACTGCATTAATTGCTGTGTGGTTCAGGAACATATTCTTGCTGAAATAGACAGCTCCTGCATTAATCGGAGCTACTCCAAACCCACCTCGGATAGGGATAATCAAAGCTCCCCAAAGGATTATAAAAAAAAGGACCGCCAATATCTGATGTTTGATACTTTCAAACCGTCTGAATTTGTAGTCAAATAATTTTATATATACTACCATGAATATTGCAGACATTGTGAATACCGAGAACCAAAACTGGATAATCTTAAATGCACTTACTGAAGCAAATGCTTCTTTGGGTGTTTTCAGGTATAATAGTGGAGTAAAGTCCATCCGGAAACCCCAGTATGAATATAGATTTGCATCAGAAACAATAATAAGTGACGAGAAAATAATCAAAATGTACGAATACCATTTCAAAAAAACTCTGTACCAATTTCCGGTGAAATATATCCCGGGGATAGCAACTAACATTGGAATCAGCAGATAATATCCAATTGTTGAAATATCTAGTTTTGCACCATGCCAGAATGTTCCTAAAAGTTCACCAATACTACATTGGAACGAGGAATGATATTGTACAAGAATGAAAAATAATCGCGCTACAAAGAAAAATGCAAGCCAGAACAACGCGTAACAGATGATAGCTATGAGTCTTTTTTTCATAATAGAATACTATTTTCCTGAATTGCAGAAATTTCTTTTGTGCTTCGATAAAACATAATTAATGAGCCTGTTATAATAATAAAACCTGGAATAATGAACCTTACACCGGCAAACTGAAACGGAGTATCATATTTTAATCCGATCTTAATACCGGCATAAGCTGTCGACCACAACAGACAGACTATTATTGCCCAGAAAATCGTATTCCCTTTGCTCTTCAACCAAAAATAATTTGGTGTCAAATATCAGAAAAAAATCATTCTGATAAATGTAACTGGTTTTGAATTCAATAATAATATGATGACTTAATAATATTTAATAATTTTGTCTATAATTCTACTCATTAATAATGACTATCGCAGAATATATTGCTAATCAATTATTTACACATGGAGTCCGATATGTCTTCGGCATTCCCGGAGGACCATCAATCCCTTATCTTGAAGCGTTCAAAGGTGCAGGCATAGAGTTCATACTCACATCAAATGAAGCATCAGCTGGAATAATGGCAGATGTTACAGCAAGATTAACAGGAATTCCGGGTATTTGTCATGCCACATTCGGACCGGGGGCGACTAACATTTCAACAGGTGTTGGAGGAGCCTTACTAGACAGATCTCCTGTAATAGTTTTTACAAGTGAAATGAGCGATAGTATGCTCAAACGGACAACCCAGATGAATATTGATCATCAGAAACTGTTTGAGCCATTAACAAAAGCAACCTACAGATTAAATGCTGAAAATGTTGTGGAGGTTATGGAATCGGCTTTTAGACTATGCAATGAGTCTTACCCGGGTCCGGTTCATATCGGACTCCCGACTGACATTTCAGATATTGAGATAGATAAACAACCTTCCGTGGGATATATAACAGAGAACAATTATTACCAGAATAACATTCAAAAAGTGATTTCGCTGCTTGAAAATTCCCGCCGGCCGTTGATTGCAGTAGGACTAACAGCAGCAAGGCTTAATCTCAAAGATCAATTGCTTTCATTTCTAGATACATGCAAAATTCCTGTAGTGATAACCCCCATGGCCAAAGGAGTGATCTCTGAAGACCATCCCTGCTATGCAGGAGTTCTGTTTCATTCACTTAGCGACTATCTTGAAGACATCTACGAAAAATCAGATCTGGTGATTGGTGTCGGTTACGATCCGGTTGAATATAATTACGAAGCATGGATGCCTGAAGTGCCCCTTCTCCATTTTGATATCAGGGAGACTGATATGCCATCGAAAGCCAATGTCACCCAATTTATAGGTCCCGCTGAAGAGTGGTTCGCTATCCTTAAAAATCTTAATATCGGGTCATTGATATTTGAAGCGGCTGTTATTAGAGGAATTCGTGATGAGATGGCTTCTGTTTTCAATGGTTTTACAAATCATTTCGGACCGGCTGCAGCACTCAAAGTTCTCCGGGATGAATTACCTGAAGACACAATCCTTACTTCTGATGTTGGTTCCCATCTGCATCTTATCGGACAATTCTGGAATACTATGGATAACGGGAAATTGATAATAACAAACGGTTGGTCCTCAATGGGCTTTGGGATTCCTGCTGCCATGGCAGCCCAACTTAATAATCCTGAGGCAACAGTTGTATGCGTAACAGGTGACGGAGGGTTTCTGATGATGGCCGGTGAGATAATAACCTTACAAAGATATAACCTTCCTGTTATTGTCGTAGTATTCTCTGATGGAGAACTTAACCTGATTAAAGTAAAACAATCCTGGAAAGATCTTCCTGCTTACGGAACATTGCTCTATCAGGGTGACCTTTTTGATGCCGATATATTCTTTGGTATTAAAGTGTTAAGAGCCGATTCCCTTGAAGAAATGCGAAAGGCAACTATTGAAGCACTTTCGGTGAATGAACCGATGATCATTAATGCAGTGATTGATCCTGAGGATTATAAGTGGCTTATTGTAAGAAGAGGTTGAGGTTGAGGTTAAGGTTTAAAATCTTCCTTTAGTACAGAATAGATACAGCTGTCCTTTATAACATCATTTTTAATAATATTGTTTTTCAGGGTTGCTTCCAGTTTGAAGCCGGCTTTCACAAGAGCTCTCTGTGAACCTGTATTATCTGAAAATACTTCGGCGTATATCCTTACAATTTCGAAATCCCTGAAAGCGTAGGATGTTGCAGCTTTAATAGCCTTAGTAGCAATACCTTTTCCCCAATAATTCTCAGAAAGAAAAAATCCAATCTCAAAATTTTTCTTATAGATATCAGTTTTGGTGACAATCCCAATACTGCCAACTCATATCTTTGTTTTCA
>PLMC01000100.1 GCA_003141495.1 Bacteroidales bacterium | reverse complement strand
TCATTATATCCGAGAAATGATCTCAGTCTGATCTCCTTATCACGTAAATTCATATCTGCCTGTTTCCTGGCAGTTTCTGCATTCAGCCAGGATAGTTGCATCTCTAATAGTTCATCCTCTGCAATGGTTCCCAGCTGGTATCTTCCCTTTGCAATTCTAAATAATGTATCTGCATTGGAATAGTTCATTTCTGAAATCTGCTTATTTATCTGTGCCAGTGCCAGGGAAAAGAAATTCATCACAGCGCTCATATGAACTCCTTCAATATTTGAAAGATAAGTTTTCCTTGCTGCATCATATTTTACAGGTTCTATCTTCTTTTGCCATTTCAGCGAGTTATATTGCCTTATAGGCTGAGTAATGCGAATATATGCAGGATCGGAAATATAATTTACGGGAAGCTTTAGCGCAATATCCTTGTAAAGAGTAAGGTCTGAACTCAACGCAATTACTGTACCTGTCAAACCGATGTTTTGCGACAGAGACAGTGTTCCCAGGGTACTTATTGTGTTTTTGGGTATATAGATATATTGATCTGAGTTGGAATCGTAAACTTTCGNNCTGTACTCCCAGTAACTACTGCGGAATCTGTGTTTTGCAATCAAAGCATTGGGTGATTGCTCTTCTGAAAGTTTTATAACTTCATCGAAAGTCAGCTTTTTTACATCCTGTGCAATTATTACCTTCGAAGGAAGAATAAGCACTACGATAAGTGATGACAAGAGAAAGTTCTTCATTTTTAACTTTTTATTCATACCTTAATGATTCGATGGGATCTTTCTCAGATGCTCTTTTAGCGGGGGAGTAACCAAAAATTACACCAACAGCTGCTGAAACACCAAATGCAATAAACACTGAAAAGAAGGAGACAATTGTCATAATCCCTGCTATCTGCTGTATCAGTTTTGCCATTATAACACCGAAAAAAACACCGATAAAACCTCCGGATACGCTAATAAGAACTGCTTCAGATAAAAACTGAACAACTATATCCATTTTTTTTGCCCCAATTGCCATTCTGGTACCTATCTCCTTTATTCTTTCCATAACCGATGCAAACATAATATTCATGATTCCAATGCCGCCAACGATAAGTGAAATACTGGCAATCGCTCCCAAAACGATATTAAATATATCCTTTGTTCTCTGTTGCTGTTTTAGAAGTAATTCGGGAACGGTTATTTCGAAGTCTTTTACGCCTGTATGCCTCCTGGTAAGCATGCGGCTGAGTATTTCAGTAGTCGGCTGAAGTTGTTCTGTTTCAGTCACCTGGACAACTATCCTGTCAAGTTGATTATAATTCGTTTCCGTATCACTTGAAGCATCGGAACTGCTGACGACAACTCTTGCCATACCACCGCCTGGTCCGCCTCCGCCAAAAAACTGCATTGACGTGGCTTCAGAAACCAGTTTTGTATTCAAAAGAGCCCTGTTCTGGTATCTTAACAGCATAGTCTGTATCGGAATATAAATATTATCGTTATAAACATTCACCCCTTTTTCTTCAAATCCTGTCAGACTGACATTGGTTTTTTGAAGAACTCCGATCACCTTCAGCCAGATGCCGTTAAATTTAATGTACTGCCCGAGAGGGTCTATTTTACTAAAGAACTTTGCCCTGATATTGGCGCCGATAATACAAACCTGAATACCATTTTCTTCCTGAAATGAGTTGAAAAAAGCTCCACCTACCAAAGGCAGATTATACAAATAAAAATAATCGTTTGAGACGCCAACCAGCTTAGCGGTATATTTTGACCCGTTAAGCATTGCTGTTGAGTTGAAAGAAATCTCCGGGCTAATTCTTTTTACAGAAGGTAGCGTTTGTTTTATAGCCTCAACATCAAGAAGATTCAGGCCTCTTGAGAATTTTTTTTGTTGCTTCTCCCCTTCTGAAGTAGAAGAAGATTTATCAGGTATCACGGGGTTAATAAGGATATTATTTACCCCCACCATTTTCATCTGTTCCATTATCTCCTGCTTCGCCCCTTTTCCAATAGCCAGCATGGCAATAACTGCAGCTACACCAAATATTATTCCCAAAGCAGTAAGCATAGATTTCAGCTTATTTGAGACAATTGATTCAACAGCAATTTCTATATCATGGAAATATCGCAATATGAATTTAAACATTTTATTTCCTGTTTAGGTAATTACTTTTTAACTGTTGCCTCGACTGAAGTTGTCCTTATTTGTCCCGGGCCTTCCTGACCATTCTGTCTTGTCATCCTCTGCCTTGAAGATGTATCTCTTACGCCACCCTGAGGTCCGCCAGGCCTGTTTCCTCTCATATTCTGAAATCGTTGCATCATTTCAGGAGTGAGGTTTGGCATTCCTTCCCCGCCCATCATCGGGCCTGCTTCCGCTTTTGCTTTTTCAATTTCCTGCCTTATCCGAAGTTCTTCTGCCTTTTTTGCTTTTTCACGATCTTTTATAACCGAGATCAGCTCCTCACCTACCAGTTTGAAATTTTCAGGTTTTTCAGGTGTACTCAGGTATATCTGAACTCCCGGCTGTAAACCTTGTTCTATGACCACATTATTCTCATTGGATTCCCCAAGAACAACAACCTGCCGTGTACCATTTTTCATATAAACAAACGGGATACTGTCGGCTCCTGCCTGCACACTTTCCAGGGGGATATAAGTAATATCTTTAATGGTCTTTGTAATGATCTTGTTCCCTGTGGTCATTGAGGGTCTTAAAATCGGATCAGAACCGTCGACTTCAATAAGTACCTCGAACACTTTTGCATCAGCATTAGGCAACTGCTCGCCTATGTTGGCAACACTTGTTACCGTCCCGGTATAAGATTTTTCCGGAAAAGCATCCACCACTATTTCGACGTGTTGCCCCGTTTTGACTTTGCTTACGTCGATCTCATTAACATATGTTTTGGACATCATTGAAGACATATCAGGAAGTGTTGCGACTACATTATCCCATGGACTTATTGAAGAGCCAACTTTCCTCTTTGATCCCATTCTGTCGCGTTTATAAATTATCATTCCTGAAGAGGGGGCAGTAACAATAAATTTTGATAAAACGACCTTAAGATCACCAACCCTTGTACGTTGTTCGGAAAGATTTGTCTTATTGGTTCTCATATCTGATTTTGCCTGTTCAACTCTGAGGGAATAGCCTCTTATTGCCTGATCGAGTGTACGGTTAGCTTTATCGAGTGAGATTTCTGCCTGACGGATGGTTGTCGGAGGTTCATATTTTGATTGCTGAAGGGCTATTGCTGCCTCTTCAACTGAAAATCTCAGGTTTTTTATATTATCCCGCAAGTTACTCAGAGTAACCGCAGTATCGAGAATTTTCATTTCCAGATTGGTTTCATAAGTTGTAAGTTTCTCCAGTTCATCCTTCAAACTATTATCAAATGATGTTCTGTCGAGTGTTGCGACATAATCTCCTGATTTGACCTCTGTTCCCTCAAGCACCATATCTGTAATCTTAATATCCATAGCCCTGATATTTCTACTCTGGGTAAACTCAGGACCAATTATATCTGTTGATTTCTTTGCCTGCAATTCCCCTGTTGTAGTAACGATTATATCAAACTGNNGTGATGATAAGTGTTTTTTTCATGAAATAATAATTAGAAAATTCAAAAAATCAGCCGCTAAAGTATCAAAAAGTGTTCTCCCTTTTTTATCATTAACAATATTTAACATAAATATTTAGCAGGCTTGCTGACCCCGCTACAGCTATTCAGGTTGATTAATTCGAAATGAGTAAATAATATAAAATGAAATTAGCTTCTCTTAACAATCCCAATCACTGTATCAGCCAGATCATCTGCATCCCGGAAGGTTCGTCCTTCAGCATAGATACGCATTATTGGTTCCGTATTCGATTTCCTGATCTGAACCCAGCCGTTTTTGTGTTCAATCCATAAACCATCTCTCTCATCTGTTAAATGACCTTTAAAATGATCCTTCACAGCCTTTGTGATCTGACTAAATTCAACAGTAGGATCAAGTGCGAGTTTTTTCTTGGCAATGACATACTGCGGATAAAATTTTCGCAAAGCCGAGCATTTTATTTTACATTTTGCAAGATTCGAGAGGAAGAGAGCTATGCCAACAAGGGCATCACGACCATAATGCAGTTCGGGATAAATAACACCTCCGTTGCCTTCTCCACCTATTATGGCATCTCTTTTTTTCATCTCTTCCACCACATTCACTTCACCAACAGAAGCAGAATAGTGCTTGCAACCATATCCGGAAGTTATATCTCTAAGAGCTTTTGTTGAAGACAGATTAGACACTGTATTCCCCCGAGTATTTTTAAGGACATAATCAGCGACAGAAACGAGAGTATATTCTTCACCAAACATTGTTCCATCTTCACATATAATAGCCAGACGGTCAACATCCGGGTCAACAACAAAGCCAACATCAGCCTTTCCCTTGATTACAAACTCTGAAATACCTTTAAGGTTTTCAGGCAGTGGCTCGGGGTTATGTGCAAAATTACCATCAGGAGTTGTATTAAGTTCAATAACTTCTTTCACACCGAGAGAACTCAGGAGCAGTGGCAGAATAATTCCTCCAACCGAGTTAACACAATCTATGGCAACTGTAAATCCTGCATTTTTAATTGCTTTTATATCAACAAGTTTCAGAGCGAGTATCAGATCAATATGCTTCTTCCCCCATGTCTCATCCGGTTCAAGCCATCCGGTGAGATTGTTCGTTATAAAATTAAAATCTTCACTGTCAGCAATTTCCAGTACTTTCATCCCTTCCAGAGCCGACAAAAACTCTCCATTTTCATTAAGCAATTTCAGGGCATTCCATTCAGCCGGGTTATGGCTTGCAGTAATAATAATTCCTCCGTCGGCACCTGTCCCTGTAACCGCGAGTTCAACAGTTGGTGTGGTTGCCATTCCCAAATCAACAACATTAATTCCCAGGCTACGCAGAGTGGTAATTACAAGGCTGTTAACCATATTTCCTGATTTTCGTGCGTCGCGTCCCACAATGACCTTTAGTCCATCTTTTTTATGTCGTAACTGAACCCAGGTCCCAAATGCTGCTGCAAATTTTACAATGTCGACAGGAGACAGGCTTTCTCCTGGTTTTCCTCCTATTGTACCCCGAATACCTGAAATTGATTTTATTAGTGCCATATAGATTAGGTTTTCAGAATTACAAAGGTGCGAAAAAATCAGTAAACCATAATATCACCAAATAATTGTACCTTTGCACCCTGATAATTAATTGATATGAAGAACCGAAAGGCTGAAGGAAGGCCTGTCAGAAAATATGACAAACCTGAAGCAATAGGACCCGGAAAATACAAACTGGCCGGGAAATCAGCTTTGATATCAGAAAAGCCCGGTTTAAAGGGCAATAAAAAAGAAATTACTTTACTCAGACTTAACAGATTCATTGCAAATAGCGGAGTCTGTTCACGGAGAGATGCTGATGGACACATAAAAAACGGACTGATATCAGTCAATGGTCACATTGTGACAGATATGGGAACAAAGGTCAGCTATGAGGATGATGTCAGATTTAAGAATAAAAGACTTTCGGCTGAAAAAAAGGTATATATACTTATGAATAAGCCAAAAGATTATGTTACCACTGTTGAGGATCCACATGCTGAACATACAGTTCTTGAACTTATCGGAGAGAGTTGTCCCCAAAGAGTCTACCCTGTCGGAAGGCTTGACAAGGCAACAACAGGAGTTCTTCTGCTCACAAACGATGGCGATCTTGCCGGAAAACTCACTCACCCAAAGTATAAAAGAAGAAAAATATATCATGTGTTTCTCGATAGCCCGGTAACCAAAAACGACCTTTTCAAGCTTACTGAAGGTATTGAACTCGATGGACTGACTGTCGTAGCAGATGCAGTATCGTACGCTGATCCTGATGACAAGAGCCAGATTGGGATAGAACTTCACTCGGGTCAAAACAGGGTCGTACGCAGAATGTTTGAGACCCTTGGCTATAAAATTAAAAAACTCGACCGGGTATATTTTGCCGGACTTACCAAGAAGAATGTCCAAAGGGGAAAATGGCGCTATCTCAACGACAAAGAGGTGAGTATGCTTAAGCGGGGAATGTTTTAATAATCAAAGATGAATCACAGATCAGGTTTTGTTAATATTCTAGGAAATCCAAATGTCGGGAAGTCGACTATAATGAACGCTCTTGTCGGTGAAAAGCTTTCTATTATTACATCAAAGGCTCAGACAACACGTCACCGCATTATGGGAATTGTTAATGGTGAGGATTTTCAGATAGTATACTCTGATACTCCGGGAATACTCAGACCTAAGTATAAGCTTCAGGAGACAATGATGAACTTTGTCAATTCGGCCATTACTGATGCTGACATGATTCTTTATGTTACTGATGTAATGGAACGCACTGCTGATGAAGGAGAATACATTGATAAAATCAAGGGATCAGGAATTCCGGTAATCATTGCAGTAAATAAGGTTGACCTGACAAATCAGGGCGATCTGGAAAAAATTGTTGAATCATGGCATCTTGCTTTTCCCGATTCACCTGTTATCCCCATTTCTGCCTTGAAAAACTTCAACCTCGACTCTCTTCTGAATGCAGTTTTGGCAAGGCTTCCTGAAAGCCCTCCTTATTTTCCGAAAGATCAGCTTACAGACAAATATGAAAGGTTCTTTGCTTCAGAGATCATCCGCGAAAAAGTCCTTGTAAATTATAAAAAAGAAATTCCTTATTCTGTTGAGATTGAGATCGAAAGTTTCAAAGATGAGAAAGACATTATTAAAATAAGGGCGCTTATTCACGTTACCCGAGACAGTCAGAAAGGGATAATTATCGGCCATAAAGGATCAATGCTAAAAAGAGTAGGAACTGAAGCCCGTCATGACATGGAAGATTTTTTCAGGAAGAAAATTTTTCTTGAATTGTATGTAAAGGTAACCAAGGACTGGCGGGATAAGCCGCTAGTGCTTAAAAGATTTGGCTATCAGTAGAACAAAACTTTAATCTGATTTATGAGTAGAATAGTTGCAATAGTAGGCAGACCAAATGTTGGAAAATCGACACTTTTCAACAGACTCACGGATTCAAGGGAAGCCATCGTTGATGAAGTAAGCGGAGTTACCCGCGATCGCAACTATGGAGTTTCAAACTGGAATGGAATGGATTTTTCTGTTATCGATACCGGAGGATATGTTCAGAATTCTGATGATATATTTGAAGAAGAAATAAATAAACAGGTTTTACTTGCAATAGAAGAGTCGGATATCATACTGTTTATGGTTGATGTAACTTGTGGTATTCATGAGCTGGATACATCGGTAGCTTCACTTCTCAGAAGAGTAGACAAGAAAGTACTCCTTGTTGTAAACAAGGTTGATAACGGTGAAAGACTGATGGATGCCAACGAATTCTATAATCTGGGGCTGGGTGATTATTTCCCGTTAAGCTCAATGAATGGCAGCGGTACAGGAGAACTGCTCGATGAGGTTGTAAAAAACTTGCCTGAGGAAGAGCCGGGTCTGATACCTGAATTACCTAGGATTGCAATTGTGGGAAGGCCAAATGTGGGCAAATCATCTCTCGTAAATTCTCTTCTCGGAGAAGAAAGAAATATTGTCACTCCGGTTGCCGGAACTACCCGTGATTCAATATATACCAGGTATAATAAATTTCAGCACGATTTTCTACTTGTCGATACGGCAGGTCTGCGCAAGAAAGGAAAAGTCAGTGAAGATATCGAGTTTTATTCGGTGATGCGGGCGGTTAAGACCATTGAAAATTCAGACATTTGTCTTCTGCTGATTGATGCCACCAGAGGAATTGAAGCACAGGATCTTAATATTATGTCGCTCATTCAAAAAAATAATAAAGGCATGATAGTTCTTGTAAACAAATGGGACCTTATAGAAAAAGAAAATAACACAACTACTCTGTTTGAAAATGATATAAGAGAAAAAACAGCCCCTTTCACCGATTATCCTATTCTGTTTATTTCCGCAATTAATAAGCAAAGGATCCATAAAGTGCTTGAACTCATTGAAAAGGTGAATCAGAACAGGAACAGAAAAATCAGCACATCTGAATTAAATGAGGTGATGCTACAGGTTGTTAAGAACAATCCACCACCGGCATTAAAAGGGAAATACGTTAAGATCAAGTATGTGACACAGCTTCCGATCTATACCCCGGCTTTTGCATTTTTTTGTAACCTTCCTCAATATGTGAAAGATCCCTATAAAAGGTACCTTGAGAACAGGATGAGGGAAAAATTTGAATTTACAGGTGTTCCAATCAGGATATTTTTCAGAAAAAAATGATCATATTTGGTGTGGTTTTTGTTCATGAAATATTATTAACTTAAAAACCATGAGAAAAACTGGATCTCTGTCTTTAGTTATAATTATTTTCTTCTGTCTGTATTCATGCAAGAAAGTTGAGCATGTACCTGCTACTCCACATGTTGAATTCACCAGCTTCACGATTTTTGACACAATCGATATTCTGGGCAATAATTCAAAGGGCGGAAGACTTAAATTTCATTTTGAAGACGGAGATGGCGACCTGGGACTTAATGCTCCATTTCAATCAGATACACTGGTTGATTCCACAAACTTATTTTTCACTCTTTTCAGAAAAGAGGGGGGAGTTATGGTAGCTGCTTCTAACAATGATCCTATAAAACCTTCATCCTATAGAATTCCATATATGGAGAGATTAGGGCAGGATAAAATATTGAAAGGGACAATATCAGTAACTTTTCTTTATCTGTTTTATTCTCCATCAGATACAATCAGGTACGATTTTTATATTAAAGACAGAGCCGAGAATTTAAGCAATGTTGCTTCTACGAGCGAGATTGTGCTTTCTGTAAATAAAACGTATGATTAGGTTGTTCAGACTTTCACCCCCATCAAAAGGACATCATCTACCTGATCATATGATCCTTTCCAGTCGAAATAGAATTTAGACATAGCCATTTTTTGTTCGTCCATGGGCAGTCTGGATATGTGCTCGATCATCCGTTTTAACCTTGCTATTTTCAGCTTTTTACCATCTGGTCCTCCAAACTGGTCGGGTAATCCGTCAGAGAAAAGGTAGACAGTATCTCCTTCTTTAAGGTAGTACTCCTGATCATCGAAGAATTTCTCAATCACCGATTCACCTCCAACAGATGATCTGTTTCCCTTTATATAAAATGACTCACCATCGAGGACAAGTATGACAGGTCGCATAGCAGAAGCGAACCTTATATGGCGTGTTGAAAGACTAAACTCGCATACTACCATATCCATACCGTCATTTGAGACACCTAATTCTACATTCTGGTTAAGAGTGGAGAAAATCTGTTTATCCAGCAGACTAAGAATTTCGGAAGGTTTTGAGATTCTCTTTCTGGTTACTATATCCTGAAGCAATGTGGAGCCAATCATCGACATAAATGCACCCGGAACTCCATGTCCTGTGGAATCGGCGCAGACCAATATAAACTTGTCATCATCAAGTTTATCGAACCAGTAAAAATCACCACTCACGATATCCCTAGGATGGAACAGGATAAATGCATCCTTAAATGTATCTTTCAGCTTGTTAATATCAGGTAAGATGCTTGTTTGTATCCGCTTGGCATAGTTAATACTATCTGTGATCTCGATGTTCTGAAGTTCGATTTCCCCCTTCTGCTTCATTACAACACTGGTTCTGGCTGCAAGTTCTTTTTCAAGGTAATCCTGTATCTTTTTCTGCGATTTATCCCTTTGCCGTATAATCAAAACTATAATACCGGTTACAAGAACTATTTCTGACAGGATAGCCCACAATGTCCTATAGAAAGGTTTTTTGATAAAAATAGTAAACGATACAGGAGCTCCCTGTGAGAATCCATCTTCATTTACGGAAATAAGACTGAATTTGTATTTACCATCACCAAGGCTATACATTACTTCTCTCGAAGTAGTCATCTTGCTCCAGTCAAGATCAAAGTTTTGCAGAAAGCTGCTATAATAAACTTTATCAGGTTCATTGAAATTAATACCGGAATATGAAATTTTGATCTTATACTTTTTATATGGTAGTACAAATGATGGTTGATAAGGATATGACACATCATTTATCTCTATAGTATTTATGTTATTAAATGGAACTGAAGAGCTTTTCTTTTCCTTTGCCCGATCATATATTACCAAACCTTCAGTAGTACCAATAAAGATTTTTTTATCGGCCGATTCAAACATACCTCCCGTATTACATACACCGGTTTTTGCAAAGTCAGTCCCAAAAACTCTGACAGTCCCGGTATTTGGATTATACCTTGAAAATCCTTTAGTGTGACCAACCCATATATTGTTATCTGCATCAGCCAGAATACTGTAACAGAAATTCGACATCAGATTATTAGATCTGGTAATAGAGGATACCGTATCTTTGAGAAATTTAAATATACCATTACCTTCAGTTGCTGCCCATATTGCCCCGTCTTTAGTCCGCGAAAAGGAGAGTATCCTGTTTCTTGTGCTTCCGGTCATAATAGCATTTCCGGTTGTAATATTAAAATTGCGATCAATCTTATATAATTTATCACTCTCAGTACCAATATAAGTCAGACCTTCATTTGTAAGTAATATTTTATTTATACTATTGTGTGGAAGTCCGTTATTTATATCAAATTTCTTCTCAACATTCCCTTTTTTATCCAGAACAACAACACCATTAGTTGTTGCCAGCCAGATATTATCGTTATCCATCTGAATATCTTTGATATCATCGGCCCCCGAATCACCTGACTTGTAAAACTGTCGTACCGAGCCAGAATTGGTTCTGACAAACAGACCTTTCCCTCCGGTTCCAATCCAAAGATTCTTTTCATTATCAAGATAAAAAGATTTTATCTCCGCATGTCCAACCTGATTGGCAAGGTCAGTGAACGAAAGAGACTTCCCGGCCAGGGGATCAAAAATATGGAATCCGGTTGGGGTGCCCAATAAATAGTTGTTATAAGAATTCTTAATATAGATAATGTTGTTTTCCTGTGAATTCTTACCTGGTGAATAATAACTTAAAGAATAGGACGACAACATGGAAATTCCTTCTCCATATAATCCAAACCAATAATTTCCTTCGCTATCCTGGAAAACTGTCCTTACATCATTACCTGTCAACCCCGAGTTAATATCAAAGTATTTTACTGATTTTATCTTTTCATGATTTTCAGGCATCTCAAACTGAATTACTCCCGACCCTGAAGTGGATATCCAAAAATAGCCTTCTGAATCTTCAGTGATAGATTGAACTTTAAGGGAGTTGAATTCCGGATGGTCAGGGATACGAGTCAGTTCATTTCGTTTATCGGACATTTTCAACAGGAATAAACCATAATCGTCTGTTCCAATAATAAATCCTGAACTGTTACCAATCTTATGTATTGAAGTAACGCCGTAAGAATCTAATCCTTCAATGACTTTAATCACGGAAATTGAATCTTTTTCCATCTTGCAAACCAGAAGATTTTCCTGGGTGCCGATCAGCAGATTCCCCGATTTGGTAAAAGAAGCCGAAAACAACGCCGGTTCAATGGAGAGGAAGTACCGATGTACCTCTTCCGGTTTCAACGGATTTATTGAATAAACAGCCTTCCCCTGTGGAAAAACATAAATAAGCCCATCAGGTCCTTCGATCAGTTCACTTATGCTTTTATTATTTAAAATTGGAACTGAAATCAATCTGTTCTCTTTAGCATAAAGAATGGCGCCATCACTGCAACCGAACCATAGTGTTCCCCGTTTATCTTTCAGGCATTTTGTAATGTACCGGCTGGCAGAGGAATCAGGGTATTGCACCGGGAATGAACTATATCCATCGAATCGGATCAGGCCATTGCCGGTCCCAACCCAGAGGAACCCATCTTTTGATTGTATAATAGTATAAATATAACCGTTCGGCAGGCCCCTTTCTGTTCCATAGTTTACGAAACTGTAAGTCTGACCACTTGAATATAATGAGAACAAAAATAAGAACCCGATGGTGCAGAATAATATTTTAAAATTGATATCAAATCTCATTTCAGGCTTCACTTATTTCTTCGGCTTTACTTTCTCAATTCCGATTTTACCCTGATATACAGGCACACCTCCGATAGGTGAACTAAAGAACTTCACAGCGTCTCCACGTTGGTTTTCCAATGTAATCACAATGTTATTATTCTTAACCAGCTCATCCTGCCTTTTATGAAACTGAAAGTCAAGTGAAGATCCCACTTCCTGTGGTTCAATAGGGATATTGGATTGGACCCAGTTATCCTCATTTGATATAGGAACATTTATTCCCTGTTTATATCTTGAAACCACTAAAATATTACCATCATTATCCCAGTCGAAGTTCCTTTGCCTGATATACACAATACCTGTATCAATATAAGGATATATATGCGAAACACTCTTGAAATCATTCCACATCCTGAAATGATATGAATAGGTAAATGCATTTGCTCCTTCTATAGGAACATTATTGTCAGGATCACTGCTTAGAAAGTACTTGTATAGATTCCCATCATCACCGCTAATTCCTTCACAAACAATTTTGAACATATAACTGTTCCATTTTGTGTTGAAATCTCCTTCGGAAGGATTAAACGGTCCAAAGGTGTAGTACTTATTATCGTATTTCGCTTCATTGCCAAAAATCTTGGATGCCAATAAGTTACCTGTTTTGTAATTCGTTTTCCCTTTCTCCAATCCCCTGGATTCTTCGTTTTTTTCAGGATCAACACCTTTGCCGCCATAAACAGAAAACTTGGTTTTAGTATCGAATTCTCCCTGTATTTCATCCCATTCACCTCCGCAATCAGGGTCAAAGACTCTTATATATAACGGTTTTGTGTAATCCTTAAGGATGCTGAAAAAAAATATCTGGTAAAAATCAGCGTCGCCCCAGGAGGTCTTACCGTCTTTCCCAAAAGTCACAAGGAATGGAATATTTTCATCTTTCCCCGGGACTGGTTGCCCCGATAATCTGACAAACATCGGAAATCCTAGAAAAAAAATGAGAAGGAGTATTTTATATATTGATTTGTTCAATTTCATTATCGACAAAATTAGTCAATTTCAGTATCAAGGCTTAGGGAAAACAATAATATTTTTCGAAATACAAGCTTCCTTTGCTTTACCGCCCGGATCCGGCTCAGCTGATACAATAAGCTGAATATTAAAGGTTCCGGGTTTAAGATAACTCTTAGGAACCTCCTTCCCCACGGCGATTGTTTCGTCCCCAAAGTTCCAATAATACCTGGATATTTTCCAACCTGGAAGATTTGTGCTGTCAGCGCTTAATGTTATCTTTTGATCCGCGGCAATCCTGTCAGGAGCTGAAATATATGGTTGTTCTATTTCCGATACTACAACGGTTTCAGATTTTTCATTGTAAGTGACCTCTTTTGTAACAAGGTTTACTACATCAAGTTGAACAGTATATGTTCCCGGACCGTTGAAACAATACTCAACAAGCGGACCGATAGCATGGTTTCCGTCTCCGAATTTCCACTCATAACGGAAAGGCACAGTATCTTGTTTTACTGCATTCTCTTCAAAGAAGCGGTAACAATAATTATTCTCCTCCAATGTGTCGCATGATGCTTTTCGTATTATTGTCGAAGTGAATTTATAAATATCATCATCATTGCGGCGATTAGATGCAAAGTACCCGTTCTGAAGGTCGGGTTCTGCAACAAAAGCAAAATCATCCGAGGTGGAATTGATTGGTTCGGGAAGCAGTACGGGGTCTTCCCACGAACCATTATTTAATGAGGTATAATATACATCAAGTTTGCCAAAACCGCCAGGTCTGTCAGAAGTAAAATACAATCTGCCTGAAGGATGCATAAAGGGATAGTTTTCAGAAGCGGAAGAATTCACCATAGATCCAAGATTAACCGGAGCAGACCATTCCCCTTTAATTGATTCACAGTAATACAGATCAGATCCTCCATGGCCTCCCGGCATATCGGATGCAAAAAAAATGTATTTCCCGTCTTTACTTATTGAAGGTTGTCCCACATCAAACTGAGGATCATTGTATTTAAACGGGTGGACAGATACCAGTTCGAGGCCTTTAAGTTCAGCTATAAATATCCCGCTGTGATTCCTGAATTTCTTATTCTCTGCCATCTTCCCAGTTTCAACTTCACTGGTAAAGTAAATTGTTTTACTATCTGGTGCCAGGCATAACGGACCGTTATTAAATTTATTACTTCGCTCACTTGTTAGCTCTATTGGCTTACTGAACCCGGAAGTGTCCTTTTTTACAGCCAGGTATATATTATAAAGACGGCGGCCATCATAAGAAGTTCGATCTCTAAATGCACTGAATCGCCTGTCGGAACAGAATATTATTCCGCTTTTTACTATAACCGGAGAGATATTATTAAAACCATCTATATTAAATGACATTCTTTTAACCTCATAAACAGAAGGTTGCTGTGCCCTTGTTTGTAAAGCCGTAACCAGAACAATGGCTATGATATATAAAACCTTCTTCCGCATTCTTAAAAGTACCTTGGATTAGCAGCGCTCACTTTATATCCGAATTCGTATCGTAAAATAAACTCACTGGATCCTTTTGAAAAAGTGCTCATTCTTCCGACCGGATAGTCATAGGAAAAACCGATCATGAGCTGTGGATTGAGCTGCACCTGAAGAATTCCCACAGCAACCTGTTCCGATGTTCTCCATGATCCTCCAACCCAGATAAGATCCCCAAAAATAAAGTTACCATTTATGTCAAACTGGGTAAGTTTTTTTGTCTTTTCCAGAGAATAATCTATTAATACCGAAGGTTTAAACTTGAATGCCTGTGAGAATGTAATCAAACCACCGGCGGAAAAGATCACATCATACTCATTAATATTATGATGAGCCTCAACAGAACCTGTTGAAATATTTTTTTTATAATTCAGGAAAGCAGGAATAGTAACTCCCGCAAATAATTTATCGCTATAGTAGTAGACCCCTGCGCCAAAATTGGGAAGAAAATAGGGCTTGTCATTTTCAAGGAATACCGGATCATTTGGTGTTGTTGTAGCCAAACCGGTATAATTTGTGTTTGACCTGTCGAATCCTCCTTTCAGCCCAAAGGAAAGCCTGCCGTTGGCAAAGTGAATACGGTAGGCATAGCTGAAATAAATGCTTTGCGATTTGGTAAAGCCGAACTGCATGAACTGCGCCATAAGGCCCAGGCCCACTTTGTCATTTTTCGTCGGAGCATTAAGTGATACCGACTGGAAAACAGGAGCATCCGGTATTCCCATCCACTGCATCCTGTATGATAAAAATGTACTTAATGCACCTCGTGAGCCGGCATAAGCTGGATTAATTAAGAGGCCATTCTGAAGGTACTGGCTATAAACAGGATATCCAAGGCTGATCGATGTGGAGTCAGGAATTGCCTGCCCGGGAACGCTTGTGAAAGCAGATAAAAAGGAAAGAAATAATATTAATCTTATTTTATTCATTTGTCTAAAATCGACATAAATCCTTAATAATAATCCTGACATCAATATCTTTTAAGAACAATAAATCCACTCAATTTGGAAACCGGTCCATTTGATTTTTTTGAAGCTATTTTTAACATATAATAATATGTCCCCTGAGGAAGGTCAATCCCATTTGAATTTTTCCCATTCCAGTCCGTCCATGTCTGATTGTCACGATTTGAACTTTTAAACACTTCAGTGCCGGCCCCATTAACAATACTGAGATCCACATAATTATCATCCAGATATAAACCTTCAACAACAAATGTGTTATTATATGCATCACCGTTTGGTGAGAAACCCTGGGGTATGAAATTCTTAAGTAATTCAATTATCACCGAATCCTTTAGTTTGCAGGGTCCTTTGTTAACGGTCCACAAAAAGGAGTTATTCCCGACTGACAGATTCCTGACTGTAGTATTATAACTGGTTGTATCATCAACAGAACCAGTTCCATTGTCAAGTATCTTCCACCTTCCAGCTTCTCCTGCCGGAGGCGAATGGGCTTTCATATGGTAAATCTTGTTGATTGAATAGATAATAGTATCGGGCCCCGGATATGGTATGGCAGGAAGTGGCAGGATAGATATGCTCACAATATTTGAAGTATCATGGCAACAGTCTCTTAACCCTGAATAGATAAATCGCCTGTATTGTGTTGGATCAGAGATAGATGATTTTGAGTAGGCCGAAGATGTACCATTAGTTGAAATATCTGCCCATCCGCTATTTGCAACATTTTGCTGCCATTTAAATCTATAGTTACCATCACCACCGGAAGGACCCGGAGTTACACTTACTACAGGCTGTAATGGTTGATTCTTACAAATTGATTGGTCCGCTTCAATATTAAAACCTGATATTACGGGAAGAACGTTAACAGTAACAATATTGCTCAATGAGTTACATTTACCTGAGGAAACCTTAAGTTTGTAATATTCTGAGGAGAAAAGTGCCGATTCTGTAAATGTTAAACCTATAGCTCCGGAAATATCAGTATATGTGCCTGTTGATGAAGAAGATACAGTCCATTGAGTGCTGTAAATACCATTGCCTCCCCCAAGTGGAAGGCCGATTTTCCTGATCTGATTGGGTTTTTGACCGCTACATATAATTGTGTCTGGTCCCGAACCCAGAATAGAAATTGAATTATTAATTATAGACGGTTGCACGTTTATGGCTAAAGAAGTGCTTGTATTTGTACAAACGGGTAATGATTTGTACACTCCGGAGTAGACTGTACGTCTGTACCAGGTAGAATCCAGGAGCACCGGAGGCCCATAATTATTATTAGTACTCGTTCCAATTGCATTTGTCCATGAGGTTGTTCCATTTGGACTCTGTTCCCACAAAAATGTATATGTCCCTGTTCCCCCTGTGGGAGAAGCAGTTAGACCTGATAAAGTTAAAGGAACATCACCTGAACAGATGATCTGGTCACTTTGTAAAGAATTGTTTTTAATTTTATGAAAACGTGTCAAAAGAATCGGATAACTCTTACTCTGACAAGTATTAGAAGGACCTGAGAATACAACTCTTCTGAAGTATCTTTTTTCATTATTTACAATCGGAAATTTCGATGTATCAACAGAATAAGTGCTATTTGTATTAATGTTAATTCCTGATGCCGGATTCCATGTACTTACACTATCCTGCCACTGATAAGTATACGAAAGATTACCCCCTCCCGGAGAAGTCGACGTAAGGATGGGGAAAATGCTTCCTTCACAAATAACTGAATCCGATCTCGTAATAATATTACCGGTAATCGAATTAAGTACAGTGATTGTTACGGTAGGACTATAATCAATACAACGGCCGGATCGAACAAATCGTTTGTAATATGTTGTCTGTATGAGAGAAGGGGGATCATATCCTTTGCCATTGATTATTGATCCTGCAGCGACCTGCAGAGTGTCCCAGCTGCTATTCGTAAGATTCTGAAGCCATTTATACCTGTAGATTCCATTACCATTCGATGGTGTTGAATTAAGTGGGACAGATCCGATAGAAAGAGGATTCTGGCCATGACAAATAGTTGTATCTTTGCCAATGTTGTTCGCCGTAATAGCCGGTTGCACAATCATTTTAACTGGTTTACTTATATCAACCAGGGGGGTAGGAGATTGGTCGGTGATTGTTCTCCTGTACCAGACAGTAGCTGTTTCAATAAGGGTTGGTGTATAATTGTTGGGATTGGGATCGTTGGTAAGTGGGAACCAGGTAACCTGATTATAGCTTTTCTCCCAGAGATAAGTATAAGGTCCGGTTCCTCCGACAGGAATAGTTCCTGTTATTTTTGGTGGAATTATGTTAGAACAAATTGAATCTACCTGATTACCCGTAACTGAAGAGCGTATAGAGTTGAATAAGAAGCCGTTAAGGATTGATTTAAATCCAGTTTTGAG
Organism: Bacteroidales bacterium; assembly: GCA_003141495.1. Lineage (GTDB taxonomy): Bacteria > Bacteroidota > Bacteroidia > Bacteroidales > VadinHA17 > LD21. The sequence continues at coordinate 8,021 of PLMC01000100.1, read as the reverse complement.
AACACCCGGATCACCTGGAAGCCCAGGATTTGTTGGAGGAGAAAGGAAATTTCCCTGCAAACCACCGTCCTTAGAAATCTGCACATTACCTGTAGGGCTTATCTTGACAAATATCAGTCCACCTCCCCCGCCGCCGCCTTCTCCAAAGAATCCAGGATTATCACCTCCATTTCCTCCATTTACTGACAAAGTCAAAGGAGCTGATCCATAACTAGTCAGAGAGAGAGCAATTGATCCACCAGCTCCTCCTCCACCTGAACCTCCATTAACTACTGCAGTACCACCTGTACCACCATTTGAGATTATCCTTCCGGTGTTACCTATAATAGAATCTGTAACAATTATAACAATTCCTCCCCCGTTTCCTCCGGGTTGTGATAAACCAGTCAGGGAAGTTGAAGCTCCGCCTCCACCTCCTAAATAAATTCTATCAATAAGCGATGGAAATTCGATAGCCGATTCAGCTTTGATACCACCCAGGCCACCTTCCTGAGGTCCACTACAGGAATTATCTTCATATCCACCAACGCCACCTGCTCCACTATTTGACCCTCCTCCACCACCGGAGAATCTCCCGTCTCCACCACCTCCACCTGTAAAATCAGGCCCACTCCCTTTAACATTTAATGGTGCCAGCAAAACGCCTGCATCATTATGAATCGCAATACCTTCTCCTTTGTATCCTGCGTTATAAAAATTTCGAGGATATGACTTACCGGTTGTTACAGGTGCCAGCAAAGCACATCTTCCTATTCCAATTGTGTCTTTACCTCCTATGAAACCGCTGTTTGATACATCTATATCTGCATTTAGTTTAAGAGATCTGCCTACAATTAATGCCAGCACGCCTCCTTTGTGAGTAATATTGCTCCATGCATCACAATAAAGTTTTCCTGTTACAATTGCACTATTATAATATGGTACCCTTACTATCTGGATATTGCCTCTTGTGTCATAAGTCTTAAGCAAATTATTACGAAAAACTATTTCACGCGTTACAGTATTTACAGATTGAATGATTAAAAACTCATGCATACCAGGTTGGCCAAGAAAATTCTGAATATTTCCATAATCAGCAGCCCCTGACAAAATACCTACTCCCTGCATCTGAATAAATAAAATAGTGTCAGGTGCGCTAAAACCAGTAACATCATCAACAATGATTCTGTCACTTCCGGTAATGGTTACCACATGTGCTTTTGGCTGATTAAGATTACCTGAAAGCTTTTTCTGGGAGAAAACAGTAATACTGCTAACAAAAAGTATCAGCATACTAAGAACTAGCCTCTTGCTATGGTGCAAAAAATTGCCGGTCATCATTCAGGTATCAGAACTGCTAATATAACTATTAAATTGAATATTTCTATTGAGATATATTTTAAAAAAAGTTTAGGCACTCTAGACGCTCTAGGCACCTGGCTTCTCAACCGTGTACAGGACCGGCAATTCAAAATAAAATAGAGAGCCCTTCCCAACCTCAGATTCAAACCATATCCTGCCGTTTGCACTTTCAATATATTTCTTTGCAATAGATAACCCAAGTCCCATCCCCGACGACTTGGTTGTAAAATTAGGGGTGAAAAGATTCTTTCGCAGGCTTTCAGGTATACCTGTTCCGTTATCTGAAACCGATACAACAACTTTATCGCTTTTAACTTCAATTTTCAACATTATCAGCCCATTATGTCCTGGGGGTATTGATTGAATCCCATTTTTTATAAGATTCGAGAAGACTCCGTTAAGTTGCTCTTTATCAGCATAAATAATAATTTTGCTTTCTTGAGGCCAATGCACGCGGAAGGTAACATTATCAGTATTTTTAAAGAGTTCGAGGGTTATCCTGATCTGCTCAAGAATGTCAACCTCCACCGGGTTACTTACCGGCATCTTTGCAAAGGCCGAAAAAGCAGAGGCAATGGAGGAGAGATTATCAATATATTCGATCTGGTTCTTTGTAAAACGATCAATCGTCTTATCAAATCCGGGTACTTTATCATTCCACGATTTAAACAGCTGCTGGATATTTAATTTCATTGGCGTAAGAGGATTCTTTATCTCATGAGCAATCTGTTTGGCCATTTCTCTCCAGGCATATTCCCTTTCAGAGTTGGCCAGCTTGTGAGTGCTCTCCTCGATCTCATCAACCATCCTGTTATACTGTTTGACAAGGTCTCCAATTTCATCGTTTCCCGCGTAAGTTAGCTGTTCACTTTTTTTCCCAACTCCTACGGTAGCAAGTCCCTTACTGAGCATATCGAGCGGTGAGGTCAGTCGTCCACTGATAAAAACAGCAAGACTCATTGTAATTATTATAAGCAGCAGGGTAAAATTAATAACTGCGACTATAAGGTTTGAAATCTCCTTCGCTAGTACGCTTTGCATCCTGAAATATGGCAGATTCAGATATGCGATAACTTTATTATCAGTATTGAAAAATGGAATATAGGCAGATAAATACTGAAGATTCCCGATTTTTTCCGTCTGATAATATTCACTTATTTTACGATGTTCAAGGTTATACAATGCCATATTGTTTATACGCTCGCTTGTAAGGTCCCGGTCAAAAATTTCCTGCCTTGAGGTAGAAATAAGAAATCCACTGAGATTATAAAGATTAATGTCAGTATTGAAAACATTGGAAAGCTTTACCAATAACTCATTCAGTGACGAATATCCATTACCTTTCCAGTCAGGTGAAATATACTTTTCCATCGAAAGATTACTTTCGAGCTCTATATAAACCGAATTAAGCTTTTCCTTTATATTTTCATAGTGTTTTGCCTGGTATTGGCCAATGGTAATATATGCCACCACAACACCTATCAAAATAAATGAGAATAATAGTATTCCTATAAAGGAGAGTTGAAGCTTCTGNNGCAAAGGAGATTATTATATCGCCGGGTGTAACATCTGGTCTGGTTAATATTACGGTAGCATTCCCGTTTTTATAAAGGACATGTTTAAACCCTTCTGTTTTGAAAATCCTGTAATCTGAAAATTTATCAATGTATTCGGCATCTGTTTTATCAAAAGGAAACTCACCGGTTATAAGAACAAGTTTACCATTAATATATTTTGCAAAAGAATAATCCCTTAACCCTGCATATTCATGGTATTTTTTATCAAGAAGTAATTCCGAATAGCCTGGCTGGAATACGTTCACATCACTGTATAGTTCAATGAATAAGCCATTTGTCTTGTTTTTCACTGATTTATAATAATACCTGCCAAGGTAATATGATCTCCCTCCCTGGTTATCAAGAAAATAAAAATTAGTCCCGTTAAGTCTGTGGCCATCCCGTTTTATACGGTCATCAAAAAAACTAAAGCAGTTCAGCGACTTTTCACTGCCGGAACCAATTTGCAAAGGTTGATCATTCTGGCAAAGGGTAATGATTATATAGTAATTCTTCCAGAATCCGGTGAAATAATTATCCTGCAGGTAGTTTGATATTTTTTCGGAATCGTCTTTGTTGAAATATTTAACCATCATCATATTGGAGAGAGTAGTATCCTTCATAACTGCAGGGTTTAAATCGAGCAAAAGATGTTCAGCTTCAGGGTCATTTTCAGTTGAAAAAGAGACTGCCTGAATTTTAAGATTTTCAACCGTTTTCTTTTCTGACAGGCTTGTAATAAAATAAAGAAAATAGACACCCGAGATAATGGAAAGAATTACAGTAATACTTAACAGGCTCAGATTCCTATTTGTTGATATCCATATACTTACGACCAGAACAAAATAAAATACTATCAAAGGGATCATAGTCCCGGGCTTATTATAGAAAAAGATAGCCGGAACAATAAATGAAGTTATTATGGAATAGATAACCGTTCCTGTTCTGTATAGTCTGGCACTTTGAAATATTTTAAACAGATAGAACACCGGAACCAGCAGTAAAAGGAATATGGACGCAAATCCGGCAAAACTATACACATTCAATTCCAGTACTTTATAAGTTTCAAAATTTATATTGGAGATTGAAATGAGCTGGTTGAAAATCCATTGATAGAAACATAATATCAGAGCTGCGGCAAACAACAAAACTGAAAGGAAGAGATAATTGCCTGTCGCTTTATTCTCTTTTCGTGCCACAGCAGGAAAATAAAGGTAAAGAAATGTGGAAAAAGCAGCTGCAAGAATGCTGAGTACCATAAGGTGACCCAATGACGGGATAATCTTGTTAAGAGAGAACAGATATGGAGAAAATAGTTCGGTCTGAAAAACAGACAAAGGTTTGCCTGAGAGAAGAAGAAACAGGTAAATAAATGTATAAATCGAAAGGGCAATACCAACTCCGGACAGGCCTCTCCCCTTTCTAACAAATAATTTAACAAGTTCGAAAGAAAGGAGAATGATCAGCACAAATGCACCTGCCCACAAACATAAAGGGATATAAATAAAAGATGTATTTCCTTTGACTGCCGGGAATAAGATAGAAAAGAGGAAATCTCCTTTTTTATCGGAAACGTGATATTCAGATGCGTTTATATCGGTATTCAGATCAACATTTTCAGGAACCCCGAATTCCTTTTCAAACCCGCTTTTAATGATGTTATTCTCGAAACCATAATCAGTGCGTATTCTGAGTAAGCCGATAATTCTGTCATTCCCGGCCTGAATTGTTTTGGTAAGAAACCATCCGTTTTGTAAAAAAACCATCGGTTTGCTAGAGAGTGAATCAATATATACCCTGGGTACATCAAACTCATTATCTGACCAGTACACAAGTTTATTGTCAAGATATTCAAGCAGGCTGATCCTGTTTTTTTCTGCAGTTGTAAAAAGGTCATTTTTAGAAATAGTATCATTAGGATTTTCCCTGGACAGAACAGGTTTCAACCCATTGAGGCAATCCTCCATAATTTTTTCTTTTGCAACCAGGTTTTTATTAAACATCCTGGTTCTGTAGCGATACTCAAAATCACTGAAATAAACTTTTTCTGCGGCTAGTGCCAGAATTATAAGTACAACAGTCAGAATGGAAAGAAATATAGGATAACGATAGGCTCTCATAATTTAATATTCATAGCTTATTCATGATGATAGGGTTCTCCTTTAATTATTGTAAATACCCTGTAAAGCTGTTCAAGAAACAATAATCGTACCAGCTGATGAGGGTAAGTCATCTTTGACAAAGACATTTTATAATCGGCCCTTTTATAAACCGCCTCCGAGAAACCCCAGGGACCACCAATAATAAAAACGATCCTTTTTTTTGGAAGGAAAAACATCTTCTCCAAAATTCCTGAAAACTCAAGTGTCCTTAACTCCTTCCCTCTTTCGTCAAGTAATATGATATAATCGTCATCAGTAACAGACTGAATAATTTTTGTTGCCTCTTTGATTCTTTGTTCCTGAATGGGCATGTTCTTTGTATTCTTTACATCAGGAATTGTAATTATTTCAAACCCCATATATTTTTTTATGCGGTTTGAATACAGATCAACCAATTCTGAAATATGTTTATCTGTAGTCTTGCCTGTTTGCAATAATGTTATTTTCATGATTAATGATGTGACTATTGTCCTTTGAAACTGGCGGTCACTCTTTTACAAAAATATAATTAATAACCCGTGCGTGCAATTCTATTTCTATGGTTTCAGATTCGTTAAATAAAGAAATGACTAATCGGTCAGGTCAATTTCAGGTACCAATATATTTTTGAAACCTTATAAGTGCCTTCTTCGTATTATACTTGTGCTGAAAAAAGTATTTTTTGGAGGTGCTCTTAAATGATTTTAGTTAAATTTGTCATTTAATGATAATGAGAGTCAACAAAAAAAGTGATATCAAATGAAATTCATAAAGGTTTTTACAATTATTGCATTTGCGATTATTTGCCTTTCTCTCGGAGCGCAGGATCAGGGGAAAATACCAGGAGGAATTTCAATAGCTCTCAAAGCTGGTAATGCTGCTGAGTTATCAAAGTACATGAACTCTACCATTGAACTTCTTCTTCTGGATAAAGAGGATTTCTACAAAAAAAATGTAGCTGAAACCATACTTAAAGACTTCTTTGCGGAATACCATGCTAAAGATTTCACCATCCGTCATCAGGGTGCCAAAAATGATGCTCAGTATGCTATAGGCAATCTTAAGACAGAGAAAGGAGATTTCCGTGTTTATTTCCTGCTCAAGAAAGTTGATCAGGAATTGCTTATTCATCAGATACGCATTGAATCTGACAATGGAAAATAGAATTCTAAGGGAATTCATTCTAAAAAGCCTTGCTGAAGATTTAGGGGATGGTGATCACTCTTCATTAGCATGCATATCATCGGAAACAAAGGGTAAGGCAAAACTACTGATAAAAGAGAAAGGCATTTTAGCAGGAATCAGGGTTGCAGTTGAGCTTTTTTCAATAATCGATGATGAGCTTAAACCAGAGATGATTCTTGAGGATGGATCAAATGTCGTTCCCGGAGATATCGCATTTTACATTTCCGGCCGCCAGCAATCAATTCTAAAATCAGAGCGACTGGTTCTGAATATTATGCAAAGAATGAGCGGAATCGCTACAAATACGCATGAATATGCAACCCGTCTGAAGGGATTAAAAACCAAAATACTTGATACACGTAAAACCACTCCCGGGTTCAGATTTCTTGAAAAAGAGGCTGTAAGAATCGGTGGCGGGTTGAATCACAGAATGGGTTTATACGATATGATATTGCTGAAAGACAATCATATCGATTATGCAGGGGGAATTTCTAATGCAATCCATAAAACAAGGACCTACCTGAAAAGGAATAATCTAAACCTTAAGGTTGAGATAGAAGCACGATCCCTTGAAGAGGTAAGGACAATACTTGCAGTCGGCGGAGTGGATCGCATAATGCTCGATAATTTCAGTGTTGAGGATACCATTATCGCAGTTAAAGAAATTTCAGGGAGGTTTGAAACCGAATCGTCAGGCGGAATTGATCTTTCGACGATCAGAACTTATGCGGAATGCGGTGTTGATTTCATTTCTGTTGGTGCACTTACACATCATATTAAAAGCCTGGATATGAGTCTTAAAGCCGTTTAGATCATGAACCTAAGGGGAGTCAGAACTTTTAACGACAAAGAAAAAATCAGGAAACTGGTTCTGCCAGGTTTTGACGGTGTACCAATAAGTCAGGTTATGACATTTGTAATAAAGGGATTTCGAAAAGGAGTGCTCGTCACCAGGGCTTCATCAATAGCATTCAACCTCCTGTTGGCTTTACTGCCTGCCTCAATTTTTCTTTTTAGTTTAATTCCTTTTATTCCACTTCCAAATTTCCAGCAGGAACTTATACGACTTTTTGAAAACATTCTGCCGTCCAATGCTTTCACCTTCCTCCAGACGACTATTACAGATATAATCACTCATAAGAGCAGAGGGCTGACGCTATTTATGTTTGTTGCCACTGTTATCTTTTCTACTAATGGGATACACGCTGTTATTCATGCATTTGTAGTGTCTGCCCACACATTTAAAACAAGATCATGGGTAAATCAGAGAAAGATATCGGTTGTATTACTGTTGATCATCATCTTTATGATTTCAATCGCAGGATTTCTGGTAATATTCGGAAAAGTTGCTGTGAACAGGCTTGTGGTACTTCATATAGCAAAAAGACATTTTATAATTATATTTCTGATATTCCTGAAGTGGATACTTGTAGTCCTGCTTCTTTTTCTTGCTATTTCATTCCTATACTATTTTGCTCCTGCCAGGAAAACCGGCTTTAAGTTTTTTTCACCCGGATCAACACTTGCAACATTATTGTTTATTCTTACTTCTCTCGGGTTCTCCGCCTATGTAAATAATTTCGGACAATACAATAAACTATATGGTTCAGCAGGAACACTGATGGTTATACTTATCTGGCTATATCTCAATTCAATAGCTATACTGATCGGATTTGAGCTGAATGTTAGCATTATGGCTGCCCGGGATGATGATGCAGAAAAAAAAGCTGCCTCAACTGAGACAGCCTTTCTAACTAACAAACTAACTAACTAACCAACCTTATGAAAAAGAAAATTA
>PLMC01000042.1:3474-23905 GCA_003141495.1 Bacteroidales bacterium | reverse complement strand
GATATGGGCTCAACAAAAGCCAGTATAGCAAAGGCTTCAAAAAATCATCCGGGAAGGGGCAGATACGTGGCAGTACATCCAATGGCCGGTACAGAATATTCAGGTCCGCTTGCAGCTATAGGAAAGCTTTTTGACTATAAGACCGCAATTATATGTGACAAGGAACTCAGTGATCCTGACGCTCTCGCAACTGTTGAAAAAATGCTCGATTTGCTTAACATGCATAAAGTGTATATGAACTCAAGTGAGCATGATGTGCATGTTGCTTATATTTCCCATATTTCACATATTACTTCCTTTTCACTGGCATTAAGTGTTCTTGAAAAGGAACAGGAAGAACAAAATATCCTTACTTTGGCAGGTGGCGGTTTTGAGAGCACTGTCCGTCTCGCTAAAAGTAATGGAGAGACCTGGGCCCCAATCTTCCTGGAAAATTCACAATATATCCTGGAGGTAATGGATACTTACATTGAGAAAATGAATTTGTTCAGAAAAATGATTTCAGAAAATAATATTAATGGATTGAAAGCCTTAATGGAAGAAGCAAACAAAATAAGAAAAATTCTGAACTAATATGATTCTTTTTAACCACAAAGGACACAAAGGAGGCACAAAGCACCCAAAGATAAAACCTTGGTCCTAAGTTCTTTGTGATCTTTGTGGTTAATGGATTTCATTATTCAACAGAAATAGATTATAAAGAATACATAAAATCAAACAAATAAAATAATGGAATTGAAACTTAAGAATTCCCTGATTAAAGACTGGAAAGGCTATAAGGGCAGACCTTTTCTTATCTCCGGTCCATGCAGCGCCGAAACTGAGGAACAGGTGATGGAAACTGCTACACAATTAGCTAAGATAAAAGAGGTTAGTCTTTTTCGTGCCGGTATCTGGAAACCAAGGACCCGTCCAAATTCTTTTGAAGGAGTTGGTACTGAAGGGTTAAAATGGCTAAGAAGAGTGAAACAGGAAACCGGTTTGCTAGTCGGTACCGAAGTAGCCAATGAAAAACATGTCTATGAAGCTTTAAAATATGGTATTGACATGCTGTGGATCGGCGCCAGGACTTCGGTTAATCCTTTTACTGTTCAGGAGATCTCCGATGCATTAAACGGAGTAGACGTTATGGTATTGGTCAAAAACCCCATTAATCCCGATATTGAGCTATGGATTGGAGCAATAGAACGCATTGCCAGGGCTGGAATTACACGAATAGGTGCAATACATCGGGGATTCTCATCCTACGAAAAAACATTATACCGCAATCAGCCTAACTGGCAGTTACCTATTGAACTGCGGAGACGAATACCTGATCTGCCAATAATTTGTGATCCAAGTCACATTGGCGGAGCCAGGCAATTTCTTCACGAGATATCGCAGAAGGCGATGGACCTTAATTTCGACGGGTTAATGCTCGAATCACATATAGACCCTTCAAAAGCTTTAAGCGATGCCGCCCAACAGCTTACTCCAAACGATCTGAAGGAACTTTTAAGCAGATTAATCCTTCGTAATCCGAGCACTTCTGACCCTAAATTACTCGATGTCCTCGGTGAATTAAGGCAACAAATCGATGTTTACGATGATCACCTTCTCGATCTGATGGAAAAAAGAATGAAAGTTGCAGATACTATCGGTCGTTATAAAAAGGAAAATAATATCACTATCTTGCAAACAACCCGGTGGGATGAAATTATTAATAAAGTAATTGCCAGAGGTCTGGCTAAAGGTCTTAGTAAAGAGCTGATTGATACAATTTTCAAAGCTATCCACCAGGAGTCAATAAATCATCAGATGAAGGTCATGAATAATGGAGTGAAAAACAGTTCTGACGAAAAATAAAAATTAAAATGAACCTATGGAAAGATGTCTGGAACCGTCCGCAATTAAAGGTACTTTAAAAGCTCCGGCTTCAAAAAGCATGACACAACGGGCAATTGCTGCTGCATTACTGGCTGACGGTCAAAGTATTATCCATAATCCCTCGTATTGCGACGATTCTTTGGCCGCAATGAGTATTGCTGTCGGACTGGGTGCCAGGGTTGAACCTCAGGTCAACGAACTTAAAATTAATGGTTCTGCAGTTTTGAAAGAACCTAAGCTGAATTGTGGTGAATCGGGTCTGGCAATCCGTATGTTTTCGCCTATCGCTGCCTTATATCCTGCTGAAATTAAAATGGTTGGTGCAAATTCTCTTAAAAAGAGACCGATGTTCATGATTGAAGAAGCCTTAAATCAGCTTGGAGTGAAGTGTACAAGTTCAGGCGGATTTCTTCCTCTTACAATTGAAGGGCCAATAGTCGGCGGTCATTGTGAAATTGACGGCTCGGTCAGCAGCCAGTTATTAACCGGTTTGTTAATGGCATTACCTCTCGCTGCAGGTAACTCCGAGATCAGGGTCAATAACCTGAAAAGCAAACCATACATTGATATGACTATCCAGATTCTTAAATCATTTGGCATATCAGTGGAGAATAGAGATTATAGTCTGTTCCGTATTCAAGGAAATCAAAAGTACATTCCTCAGAGCTATACGGTTGAAGGTGACTGGAGTGGAGGCGCATTTCTACTCGTTGCCGGCGCCATTAATGGTCAGCTGTGCGTCGGGGGGCTCAGTTCCGACAGCATGCAGAGTGACAAGTTAATAGTTAATGCTCTGGAGAATGCCGGTGCACATATTATATCAGGTGAAAACCAGATTGAGATTACCAGATCAGAATTAAAAGCGTTTGAATTTGATGCTACGGAATCTCCCGATCTATTCCCACCACTTGTTGCGCTCGCTTCTTATTGTGAAGGAATATCGACAATCAAAGGAGTATCAAGATTAATATATAAGGAGAGTGACAGGGCCAAAGCCCTTCAGGAAGAGTTTGGCAAAATGGGAATTAAAATTGAGATTCATAATGATCTGATGTTTGTGATCGGAGGAAAGCCTCAAGGCGCCAGGGTTGAATCGCATGATGACCACCGTATTGCAATGGCCATTGCTGTCTCCTCACTCGGGGCTACAGGAAAAGTTTCTATCAGAGACTCACAATGCGTCGCAAAATCATATCCGGGTTTTTTTGATGATCTCAGACACGTAGGAGCTGTAGTTCATGAATAATACCTGCGAAGGCTGAATTTTAATCTTTCCGAACATAAATAGGGTCATTTTATTGAAATATTTAAAAAAAAGTTGATTTTTAGATGATATTTTAAATTTTTAATTATTTTTGTCATCATGAAAACACAAATGTTATATTTTTGGTTGTGGCGCAGCTCATCTGATTCAGCTGTGAAACAAGCCATTATATAACATTTTTAGGATATTTATTTATAGAGGCACGCTGTTCACAGCGCGCCTTTTTTGTTTTAAAAATTTTAACAAATACTAATATTTAACAATTATGGAAAAGATCAGAAAAATCATTTTAAGTGAAAGCGAAATGCCAAGGCAATGGTATAATATCATGGCTGATATGCCTAATAAACCAATGCCCCCCTTGAATCCGGCTACCAAACAACCTGTCGGTCCGGAGGACCTTGCCGCAGTTTTTCCCATGGAGCTTATAAAACAGGAGGTATCGACCGAGAGGTATATTGATATTCCTGATGAGGTCCTTGACCTCTACTCAACCTATCGTCCTTCACCCCTCTTCAGGGCATTAAGCCTCGAAAAAGCACTGGGTACAAAAAGCAAAATCTACTACAAGTATGAAGGCGGCAATTATTCTGGCTCTCATAAAGCCAACACTGCAATTCCGCAGGCATATTATAACAAAATGGAAGGGATAAAAAGAATTACCACTGAGACAGGAGCTGGGCAGTGGGGAAGCGCCATGAGTTTCGCCTGCCACCATTTCGGACTTGAACTTCTGGTCTTTATGGTAAAGGTAAGTTATGACCAGAAACCAGGCCGTAAACTTTTAATGAACACCTATAATGCCAAGGTGGTCGCTTCACCAAGTACTATGACAGTGGCAGGAAGAAGAGTCCTTGAACTGGACCCTGACTCACCGGGAAGTCTGGGTATAGCAATTTCCGAAGCTATGGAGGTGGCTGTACAGGATCCATATACCAAATACTCACTTGGCAGTGTTCTCAATCATGTTATCCTTCACCAGACTATTATAGGACAGGAAGCACTTCTTCAAATGGAAAAAGCCGGCGATTACCCCGATGTTGTGATCGGATGTTTCGGTGGAGGTTCAAACTTCTCAGGAATTGCATTTCCTTTCCTTCGCGAAAAATTGCTTAACGGAAAAGACATCAGGCTCTTGACTGTTGAGCCTGCCTCTTGCCCAAAACTTACCAAAGGGAAATTTATGTACGATTTTGGCGATTCCGCAGGGATGACTCCTCTCCTTCCTATGTACACACTCGGACATAATTTTATGCCCGCAAAGATTCATGCAGGTGGTTTACGCTATCATGGCGCTGGTGTTCTTGTAAGCCAACTCCTGAAAGACGGTTTTGTTGAGGCAAAAGCAAAGATGCAGAGGGAGTGTTTTGAAGCAGGGGTGCTTTTTGCAAGATCGGAAGGTATTCTTCCTGCTCCCGAATCGACATACGCTATCGCCGGTGCTCTTGACGAGGCAAGAAAAGCCGATCTGGAAGGTGTCTCTAGGATAATACTCTTTAACTTAAGTGGTCATGGTCATTTCGACATTTCTGCTTATGAGAAGTATTTTGAAAACAATCTTCCAGATCATGAAATGACAACTGCAGAGGTTGAGGATGCAATATCCAAAATAGAGATCCCTGCTTGAAACTAAGCCTCTGTGAATCCTCTGTGAATCTCAGTGTAAGTTCCTAATAATTAGTTACACAGAGTGACACAGAGGGCCACAGAGATTTATTTACTAAAAATCCGAATACGAAGTTGGATGAAGCAGATATGGATTGGCTTTTGATACTGTGTTTTTATATTCTTCCATTCCTGATAACTTCTTCCATCCATCTGAATCCCTGAAAGCTTTCCAATGATCATCATGCGATTTCATATCAGCATATGTTGTCATATACATAAGCCTGGGCTTAAGACTGCCCAATAATACCTGTCCGTAAAACACGGCATTGGATCCGACAGCTTCAAATATTCCGATCTCGCCTCCATCATTGAACATCTGAATTTTCTTAGCTGCTTTGGCTTCAGTTGCACTTTCATAACTCCTTAATTCATAGATTCTTTCCGAAGGAGAAGTGGTGTACTTTGGAACCCGGAGTTCAGGCATTTTAGTGAAAGCTTTAAGCAGGATACTTTCATATCTTATAAATGGCGGATTATCAAATGGGGCATCAAGAAAGTCCTTTCCTGTTTGGGTAAGAACCTGATCTTTATCAAGTTTATCTGCCAGCTGCATAAACTGATCAATGGTCTTGTAAGGGATAAACACATAGATAAATTTCCCGAAAGCTGTATCGGCCTCAACAGGCTTAAACACACCTACTACTGGAATTCCAGCACGATGTAGAGCCGGCAGATAAGACTCCTTCAGATAAACATCCACTCTGTCCTCCTGTGTTTTATCAACGATCCGGTAAATCTTTATCTCATAATACTGTTGAACTGCCGGAACTGTCCCAAACCCATTATATGCAGCAGAAATAAATAATAATAATGCCGGAAGTAAGCGGCAAAAAAAAATTGACTTTTTCATAGTTTAGATATCTTTTATAATATTAATACGCTTTTGAAAATTCCTTAAATATCTTATCTGCTTTCTCAGGTGTCAGTTCTGAACCTGATTGAACATAGAATCTATGATACAAAGTTACCGAATGACCTTTTTCAATTTTGTAACTGCTCTTCTGCTTTTTAGGATTATAAGAATTTTGTCCAAAGTTATTCAATGAAAAAAGGCCATATCCCCTTGCATGAGCATAAGCGGGATAACCCGGGTTCTTAGGATTATCAAAAATAGCCAATGAAATTTTAACGCTATCCTTCACTCCACTCAGGATCACCCATTCATTTCTGGTTCCCCATACCGAGTCTCCCCTTAATCCGTTACTTGAATAATACATTCCTGTAACCCCATTATTATCTGTGGCTTTGACTGGTGTAGGATTGCCTTTATCATCCGTAAAGATCAAAGATTCATTTGAAGGCATTTCAAAAGCTCTGTCAACCCTGATCGCAAACAAACCTTCTTTACAGTCGGCGATTGTAACCGAGCCATTTATTGCAGATAAAGTTGAGATGTGATCAATCGTCCTGGAATTCTTGTTACCCGAAAAGATATATCGTACGTTCTCAGTTAACAATGTATTGCCTTTATAATCTTCCCAGTTCGTTACAACCTGAAGTATTCCTTTCTTCCCACTTAGCGATTTGACAATTTTCTGGAGAACAATATGTCCATAAACATCTTTTTGGTCAGCAGGTATTGCTGAAGAGTTATTCCAGAAGTCAATACCATTCACATTGCCATGGTTAAACCATATACCAATATGGTGTGGGTGATCCACCCGTTCTCCTTTTCTTGGTTCAATCGGATAACCCCTGGTAATCACCGAACCGTCAGGAGCATTAACAGGAAATAGAAAGGGCTTTTCAATGTTATCAGGATACCGGTAAGCTGTAAAAAAGCTGCCGTTAATATAAACATCAACCTTATGTTTGTCATCGACCCTGACAAGCTTTACTCCTTTATCGCTGGAAGTCTGACCGTTAATGATCAATCCTGAAAACAAAAAAACAAGAATAAAGAAGCTTCCTGACATCAGAAGCATACTTGCTGATAATTTATTTATTGTTCCCATAATTATTAATAAATTTTAATACTGGAACACTTTCCCTCCTGCAAGGACTTCCTGTCTTGCCTCATCAAATGTAGCTTTCTGGCCTGTCCTGAGCGCTGCAGTACACATTATTGTAGCTATAGAGTGATTATAACCTGCCATAATATCTGCATTTGGCTTCTTGCGGTCACGAATACATTCCATCCAGTTTCTCATATGCGCGTTTGTCATAGGATCGGAACCTGTATTGGCAGATGTTTCTACCTTAAATCCTGGTAAGTCCATTGGTTCAAGAAGATTCGGTTGCATATTCATGTCCCTGGCATCTGCTGCACTGAGACCGCCTTCAGAATTGATCTTATTGGTATCAAGATTGAGTGATCCACCATTTGAGAAGTATAACTCTTTGGTTCCACCTGCTGAGTTGGTGAAACGTGATGTATAAACAACCTGGAATCCTGAGTTGGCATCTCCATAATCCATGACCGCAGTCATGGTGTCATAGTTGGTACGCCCGTCATTCCATAAATAAATACCTCCATTTGCTGCAACGCTTCTCGGATGACTTAAACCTGTAAACCAATGAACAGTGTCTATCTGGTGTGCCATCCATTGCCCCGGTATTCCGGATGAATATGGCCAGAATAGCCTGAATTCAAGATATTTCCTGGGATCCCATGCCGCAGGTTCGCGATTCATCTGGAAACGTTTCCAGTCGGTATCAGCCTCCTTAATAACCGATGTAAGTTGCGGCCTTCTCCATCTTCCGGGCTGGTTGACATTCCACGACATCTCAACCATAACAATTTTTCCAAATTTCCCGGATCTGATATAGTCATTAGCTGCGATATAATTAGGAGTACTTCTTCGTTGTGAGCCAATCTGGACGATCTTTTTAGAATCCTGAACGGCTTTCAATGCTTGCCTGGCGTCAGACATAGTTTCAGCAAAAGGCTTTTCACAATAAGCATCCTGACCTGCCCGAATAGCCTCAGCAAGCACTAATGCGTGCTGAAAATCTGCAGTGCTAATAATGACTGCATCTGTATCTTTTCCGCTGTACAACTCATCGTTATTGCGGGCCTTCCTGATAGTTACCCCTTTCCCTTTGAAAAAAGTATCTGCCTCATCCCGTCGTCTGTTCCACAAATCAGACACAGCAACTATTTCAAAGTTTAATTCTTTTGAAAGGCTCAGGAATGCAGGAGCCAGTGATGTTCTGAACCGATCAGAAAAACCGACTATACCGACTCGTACCCTGTCATTAGCACCGAGTATTCGCGAATAACTCTTTGCACCCAGAGTCATTACTGCCGCGCCCATTGCGGATTTTTGAATAAATTCTCTGCGGGTTGTCATAATAAAATATTTAAAGTTAGTGGTAACTCATCTTGTTATCTGAAGTAAAAATAAATTAAATCATTATCTTATCGTATACAAATCCGGTGCTTTTTTCACGTTCCCCGTTCTTTAACTTTTTTTAACTTACCAATTATCTAAATGATGTATATTTGATTAGACAATACTTTACAGATGATCCAACCTTTGTTAAATTAAGATTCTGAAAATGAATTCAATATTAAGATTAATATTTATCTGTGGCATTGCTCTCCTTTATCCCTATAAGGATTTCGGACAGAAAGTTAAAGAGAATTCTGATCTTAAACACTGGCCGGACGGCTCTTCTCCTCAGGAGATCGGGAAACGTGTTGCGGAACATTTTGTTATCAGGCCGCTTCCTGACGCTCCCAGTGAAATTATCTATCCTGAAGTCTGCGTCTGGTATGGTGCCCTTACCTTTGCCCACCTGACAGGAGATAATAAGCTATTAACCAGGCTTGAAGAACGTTTCAGTCCGTTGTTTAGAGCCGATTCAATTCTGATACCTGTCCCCAATCATGTCGATAACACAGTTTTCGGTTCTGTTCCTCTGGAACTATATTTACTTACCAAAGATCTGAAATATCTTACTTTGGGCAGGAAAATAGCTGACAGGCAATGGGCACTTCCCGAAGGTACCGGTGCAACACCTGAGTCAATGATTTTTTACGAAAAGGGATATACTCCACAGACACGAATGTGGATCGACGACATGTATATGATAACCGCCGTGCAGGTTCAGGCTTACCGGGCTACCGGGGACAAAAAATATATTGAAAGGGCAGCAAAGGAGATGGTGCTTTATCTCGATTCGCTGCAAAGACCAAATGGACTTTTTTTTCATGCTCAGGATGTTCCTTTCTTCTGGAGTCGTGGTAACGGATGGATGGCTGCAGGTATGAGCGAATTATTAAGTTCCCTACCGGAAACTAATCCAAACCGTCCGAGAATAATGGAGGGTTATAAGAAAATGATGGCATCACTCCTGAAATACCAGGCTGAAAACGGTACCTGGAGACAACTGATTGATGAACCTGAATCATGGTACGAAACTTCAGGAACAGGAATGTTTGCCTTTGCAATGATCACAGGTGTGAAAAACGGATGGCTCGACAAAACTACTTATGGTGTGGCAGCCAGGAAAGCATGGCTTGGACTTATATCTTACATTGACCAAAATGATGATTTACATGAAGTATGCGAGGGCACTGGTAAAAAGAATGACAGACAATACTATTTTGACAGGAAACGAAATATAGGGGATTTGCACGGGCAAGCGCCCATTTTGTGGTGCGCTTCAGCATTGCTGAGGTAGACTTATAGAAACTCAAAAACATTAAGAGAATATTAGTTGATATGGAAAACGAAAATAAACACGTCCAAAAACGATTATACTCACTTGATGCATTACGCGGATTCGATATGTTCTGGATTGCGGGAGCAGAAGGAATTTTTGTTGGGCTGGCATCACTTACGGGATGGCCGATCTTTAAGTGGTGGGCTGGACAACTGGAACATGTTCCATGGCATGGTTTTCATTTTTATGATATGATATTCCCTCTTTTCCTCTTTATTTCCGGAATATCTTTTCCCTTTTCCCTGGCTAAACGTATGGCGATGAATGACAGCCGCAAATCGATCTATAAACATGTAATCAGCCGTGGGCTGATACTGGTTCTGCTTGGAATATTATATAATAATGGTGTCAGTTTTGATTTTGCCCATCTGCGATATGGAAGCGTTCTCGGAAGAATAGGCCTTGCATGGATGTTTGCTTCCCTTATCTT
Source organism: Bacteroidales bacterium (assembly GCA_003141495.1). GTDB lineage: Bacteria > Bacteroidota > Bacteroidia > Bacteroidales > VadinHA17 > LD21. Next base: position 14,006 of record PLMC01000042.1, on the reverse strand, counting down.
CATGAACACAAAACTTAATTTCAGAATTGCCTGGTTCTGTGCACTTCTGATTGGTTACTGGGTATTATTACTTCTTTTCCCTGCAAATGACCTGGGTTCAACCGATATTTTTTCCCGGGAAGGGAATCTCACCAGTTATGTCGATCGCCTTTTGATGCCCGGAAGACTTTACCTGGGTAATCACGATCCGGAAGGATTATTAAGTACTATCCCTGCCATCGGTACTGCTTTACTTGGAATGTTAGCGGGAGAATTCCTATTATCAAAATACCTGAGTGACAAACCCTTGCGTAAAGTACTATATATGGTTCTGGTAGCAATAGTATTGATGATTATCGGGAAGATATGGAATATTTGGTTCCCGATCAACAAAAACCTCTGGACAAGCTCATTTGTATGTTTTGTAGGAGGACTGAGCCTTCTTCTGTTCTCAATATTCTACCTTATTATTGATGTTTGGGGATATAAAAAATGGGCATTCTTTTTTGTAGTTATAGGGATGAATCCTATTACTATTTATCTTACAGAGAGAATTGTTAATTTCGGATCTGCAACAAAGTTTTTCTTCGGAGGATTTATATCTGTCATGCCGGAATCATGGGCACCACTTATTGATGGACTCGGAGTAACGGCTATTGCATGGGTATTTCTTTATATACTCTACAAAAAGAATATATTTTTGAAGATTTGATCTCCAGACCACAAATTGAGTTAGAGTCATATCGAACTCTGTGTTCTGTCGTCTCTATTCTTTCATATCATCCTATTTCTTTTTTGTATAACCCAACAATAAATCCGTCAGGTTCTCAGCCGCCTTTCGGTTTTCAAAACTTTCCGGAAGCCGGTCGTGATCGATATATTCATTGTAGATCCAGGGGTCACCTATTGCGAAAACATATCCCTTCCCAAATTTGTTTTCCGCCATAAGAACTTTGCCCTTCTCGGTCAGAATAGACTTTGCATTTCCTAAAATATTAATGTCAGAAACCTCCTTAATATAGATTTTTGTTACTCCCCTGAAAATCGGATGGTCAGGCAGGTTAGTACTGGCCCCCATTTCAAAATTGGTTCCTGTCACAGGGTGTAATGTAACATGGTTAAACGTCATACCAAACTGTTTCATAAGCTCATTGAGATGCGTAAACTCACAATTTGGCCCATCATTTGCCAGGATTGCAATAACTCCACCATCTTCAACCCACCTTTTTATACAGGCAATATCTTCGGGCATTAAATAATTTGGTGAGGGGTTTTCTGTTGTGGTGTCGGGATCGACAATAATATAGATATTGATTTTATTTAAAACACCGGCATCTGGTCTTCCAAGGGTTGTTATTTTTGTTCCCCTGCCGGTAAAAATATTCCCCCACCTCGAGTATCCGCTAAACGCGGTGTCGGTCCACAGATAATGATATGGCTTTCCTGTTTTCGCATTTATCTCGTGGTTATACCAGTTATCCAGTCCGATTACCTGTTGAGAATATAAGTTGTGTTCAATGAATACTGACAGAATAATCGAAAAGAATAAGAAATTCATTTTAAAAACTTTTGACTTTCCCATAGTTTTTTCGTGGTTTACTATTCAAAAATATGAAACATTAATGATGATACAATGATATTCCAAAACATATCTCCGGATTATTTGAAAAACTATCTTTGTTATTAAAACTACATCTTAGAATCCCGGAGTCGTGCGAAAAAACCTCATTATTATTTCTTCATTGAGGGAAAAAGAAAGGGGTTAATAGATTAAACCTGAAGTAAATTAAAAAAGACATGAAAAGCCAAAATAAAAAAACTATTGCTATAATTCCGACACTATTCTTCTGTCTTTCAGTTTACTGCCAGGATATAAACCACTCGTTTAGACCCGGGCAGATATGGCCAGACAACGAAGGCAGACATATTAATGCTCACGGTGGTGGAATAATTTATTATAACAACGCCTATTACTGGTTCGGGGAATACAGATTGCCGCGATTGGAAAAAGACAAGAGTCATTATGGCGTCAGCTGCTATTCATCAAAAGATCTTCTTAACTGGAAGAATGAGGGGCTTGCTTTAAGGGTGATTAATGATACCACAAGCCTTCTTAATCCCGGGTGCGTAATTGAACGCCCAAAAGTGGTCTACAACAAAAAAACAGGAAAATTCGTGATGTGGTTTCATCATGAATTAAAAGGACAGGGATACAAAGCAGCTTTGACCGGCGTTGCCGTAAGTGACAATATAACAGGTCCATACAAATACATCAGGAGCCTGCGTCCTAACGCAGGCGTCTGGCCTCTGAATTTTCCTGACGAGGATAAAAAAGCCTCTGTGAAAGAAGGTGATTTTAAAAGTTGGTCTGACGAGTGGAAACTTGCAGTCAGGGAAGGATTATTCGTTCGCCGCGACTTTGAGGGAGGTCAGATGTCACGTGACATGACTATTATTGTTGATAAAGATGGCAAAGCTTATCACGTCCATGCAGCCGAAGAAAATATGACACTTCATTTTTCAGAACTTACAGACGACTATCTCGATTTTACGGGAAGATATATCCGTGTTCTGCCGGGAGAATCGAATGAAGCGCCGGCTCTTTTTTATTCCAAAGGCAGTTATTATATGTTTACCTCAGGTACAACCGGGTGGAAGCCAAATCCTGCCCGTCTCGCTGTTTCCAAAAAGATTTTTGGGGAGTGGAAGTCAATAGGAAATCCATGCAGGGGAACAGAGGATGAAAACAAAATCAGTTTTGGCTCCCAGAGTACTCAGATTCTTTCCATTGCAGGCAAAAAGAATGAATTCATCTATATTGGCGACCGATGGATTCCGGATAATCTTGCTGAAAGCCGACATATATGGCTGCCAATTGAATGGGAAAAAGGAAATCCGATCATTAAATGGTACCCTAACTGGAACCTGAGTAAACTTAAATAAGATCTCTGTATCTCTGTGTGTCTCCTCTGTGAGCCTCTGTATAACTAAAAATATTAAGAACTACCACAACTTGTCCCGCTTAGGCGGGAGAGTCGCGCAGAGTAGCACAGAGTTTTACAGAGGCAAGTTCCTTATATAGAATGAAATTTGGATTCTTCTTATAATTAAGTTAGTTTTCAAATCCGAAAACTATAATCGTATGAAATCAAATCTATATGCAATAAAACCTGTTACTTTAATTCTATTAACAGGCTTGATAAATTTGTCTTCCTGTAAAAAAGCTGTTATAAATGAGATTAAAGTTCCTGATTTTAAAACCCTTTCATCTCAATTCAAGGACCCATCCAAAGAGTACACTACAGCTCCATTTTTTGTCTGGAACGCTGACATTACTTCTGAGGAGATAGATAAAGATCTCATTAGTTTTAAAAACGCCGGATCTTCACAGGTTTTCATACATCCGAGACCCGGACTAATTACCGAGTACCTTTCAGACAAATGGTTCGAACTTTATAAACATGCAGTTGAAAAAGGGAAAGAGCTTGGTATGAATATCTGGATATACGATGAAAACTCATACCCAAGCGGTTTCGGGGGCGGACATGTCCCAGATGAAATGCCCGAATCTTACAACAAAGGACAGGGTCTGATGATGACCAAAGCCGAAATTCTTCCTGACAGCTGCAACACTTTCTTTCTCTGCTTAAAGGAAGAAAATGGAGTTTACAAGGATATTACCGCCTCATTATCAGATGAAAGAAGAAAGAAAGGAAAGTATTTCCTGTTCTCAAAAACATTTAATGAAAAATCTGATTGGTATGGCGGCTTTTCCTATGTTGATCTGCTATACCCGGGTGTGACTCAGAAATTTATTGAAGTTACTATGAATGGTTATGAGAAGTACCTCGGTGCTGAATTCGGAAAAACCATTCCCGGCACATTTACCGATGAGCCTCAAATCGAATCTCCCGGCGGTATACGATGGACTCCGGATTTGTTTGATGTCTTCCGGAAAAAGTGGCATTATGATCTTAAAGCTCAGTTGCCTTCACTTTATGAAGAAACTGGTGACTGGAAAAAAGTCAGACATAACTATGCTCAAACTCTGCTTCAGCTGTTCATCGACAGATGGTCAAAACCATGGCATGCATATTGTGAAGAAAAAGGCCTGAAATTCACAGGTCATTACTGGGAACATGAATGGCCCAATATGCGTCCGGGCGGAGATAATATGGCAATGTATGCCTGGCCGCAGGTCCCTGCTATTGATATGCTGTTCAACCAATGGGACGATTCCACAACAAATGCCCAGTTTGGAAACACAAGGTCTGTTAAAGAGCTGGCCAGCGCAGCAAATCAGACAGGCAGGCAGAGAAAACTCAGTGAAACTTATGGAGGATCCGGCTGGGAGCTCACATTTACAGATATGAAACGCAATGGTGACTGGGAATACGCGCTCGGAGTAAATCTTATGAATCAGCACCTTACATATTTCACTCTTGCAGGAGCCAGAAAATATGACTACCCTCCCACTTTCGACTATCATGAGCCTTGGTGGAACAATTATAAATATTTAAACACACATTATGCTAGGCTTTCACTTGCCCTATCATCAGGAAAACAAATCAACGATATAATGATTCTTGAACCGACCACATCTACATGGCTATATGACTCTTATACCCAACCTGATAAAAAGTATTCCGAAATAGGTCAGGCTTTCCAGACATTTATTACAAAACTTGAAAAAAATCAGGTTGAATATGACCTGGGATCGGAAAACATTATTAAAGACCTGGGGAGCGTTTCTCAAAAGAAACTCATTGTAGGTATGGCGAGCTATTCACGGGTTGTTATTCCTCCGCTGACAGAAAATCTGGATCTGCAAACTTATACTCTTCTCAGAAAATTTGTTTCGAACGGAGGCACCCTGATTGCATTTTCAATCCCGTCACTCGTTGATGGTTCACCAAATAAAGGTTTGCAGGAACTCTTCAATATAAATTCTGATAAGATTATTTTCATCCCGGAATTATCTCAGGAAGTTATAAATAAGTACTTCAATAATACAAGGCTCAAATTTGAAGGAGCTGTCGGAAATGCTCTTTATCATCATTCAAGGATTTTGGCCGACGGACAGCTCCTGTTCCTTGTAAACTCGGGTCTGAGCAAACAAATAGATGGATTAGTTAAGGCTAGGGGCCAGGGTGTGCTTGAAATGAATACCCTGACAGGCGGGATTTATGGGTATCCTTGCCTGAAGAGAGGAGACGACATCTATATCTCCTATTCAATTCCTCCCGCCGGAAGCCTTTTGCTATTCATCCCAGATACAAAAATGTCTGATTACCCTATACCGGGAAAACCAAAGATTTACAGTACTATTCTACCTTCTTCTTTGATAAATGTTACAAGAAATAAGGAAAACGTTTTAATGATTGATTTTTGTGATCTTTTAGTTGGCAACGAGAATACCAAAGATCTTAATACCTATTACGCTGCAGACAAGGTATATAAACTTTACGGATTTAAAAACGGGAATCCATGGAGCACATCTGTTCAATTCAGGACAAATATTGTTGACAGAGATACTTTCGGGTTGAATACAGGTTTTAGCGCAACATATCATTTCACCATAAATGGGAAATTCAACTTATCAAAGATTAAAGCTGTTGTGGAACGTACCAATTTATGGACTGTAAGTGTAAATGGCATTGAAGTGAAACCGGAAAATGGCGAGTGGTGGCTCGACAGATCATTCGGTGTTTTCAATATCGGAAAAGTTATCAAATCAGGAAATAACACAATAACTCTTAAAACATCACCTATGAAGGTTAATGCTGAGATCGAACCAGTTTATGTGCTTGGCGACTTCTCAGTAAAACCAGCAGAAAAAGGCTGGAAGATAGAAGCACCTGTCTTAACTTATAACATGGGAAGCTGGAAAGACCAGGGACTTCCATTTTATTCATGGGGTATAACTTACAGTGAAGAGTTCAAAGTTGAAAATACTGATGGAAAATGGGAAGTTGCATTGGGTAAATGGAATGGAACAGTGGCTGAAGTTACGGTGAACGGACAACATGCCCCTCTAATAGCATTTCCGCCATATCATTGTGATATCACAGGATTAATCAAACCCGGTATCAATAAAATTGATGTAAATGTAATAGGAAGTCTTAAAAATCTTCTTGGTCCTCATCATAATAATCCAGAACCCGGCCTTGTCTCTCCCTGGATATGGAGAAACGTGAAAAGCTATCCACCCGGAAAAGAATACCAGATGATTGACTATGGATTGATGGATTATTTTATTCTATATAAGGAAGAATAGCCAGATTATATTTAGAAAGGCGAATGGCGGCAGGCAATAATATGGCAGGTTCCCTATAGCCTGTAACCTATTGCCTTTAAGTTAAGTACTCTTGGGCCAACCAATTTGAATAAATTTTCGAATACTATACGACAATCCTTTCCAATCAACTAAATATCAATATACTATTTTAGACCTATTGCAGAAAAGAATTATTTTTCTACATTTGAAATAATTTATAACTTGGTTTTTGATCAAAATTAAAACTACGTAAAAACTTAAACGGAAATGGGGGATATTGTACAGGTCTACAAAATACCCACAGAAACTTAAACTTAAAACTTAACCTATGAGAAAGCTTTTAATTTTTGTTATTTCTTTGTTCATTACCGGCAGTCTGCTTGCGGGCGGACTGGTTACCAACAATAACCAGAGTGCCATGTTCACACGCCTGCAGAACCGTAATGCCTCAACTGGTATTGATGCAGCTTATTTCAATCCGGCAGGTTTAACCAAACTAGGCAACGGACTTTTTGCTTCAATAAACAATCAGACAATCACGCAGACACAAAAAGTAAGCAGCAATTATAAATATCTCACCGGCACTCCAAAAGAGTACATTGGTAATGTAAGTGCGCCTATTTTCCCGGGAATTTATTTAGTGTATAATACAGGGAAACTGTCATTTTCAGCAGGATTTAATCCAATTGGAGGCGGTGGTGGGGCAAAGTATAAAACAGGGCTGCCATCATTCGAAATGATGATTGCTGATATTCCTCCAAGCTTAACTGCTCAGGGCATACCAACTTCGCAATATTCGGCAGATATTTATTTTAAAGGCTCTTCAGTATATTTTGGCTATCAGGCTAATGTTGGCTATAAAATAAATGATAAGCTTTCTGTTGCAGTTGGTGCACGTTTGGTGTCTGCTTCAAATAAATACAGCGGCTATTTAAAAAATATCAGTATAAATCCTAACTACCCTGCATTTGGAGCATATACCGGGGGAATGGTTCTTGCAAGCAAATTCTTTACTGATGGTCAAACTTACTTAACTGGCGTTTCAACTCAACTGGCAGCTACTGCTACATCATTACAACCGATAATTACTGGTGGTGGAGGTAGTGTTCCGCTTTCAAGTGGGACGGCTGTCGGGTTAACTGCACTTCAGGTTGCAACTCTTCAAGGGACAATCTCTGCTTTAGGAGGCAACCCAGCAGGTATGACTATAGCTCAATCTCAGGCATTTTTCTCTGGTGCGTCAGCTACTTATGGAGCTAAAGCCGGAGTAATGGGAGAAAATGCTGCTGCAACTAAGGATATAAACGTAGATGCTTCACAATCCGGAACAGGTATTACTCCAATTCTCAGCGCAAACTTTTCACCTTCAGACAATCTGGATATCGCAGTTAAGTATGAATTCAAAACTGAGCTTCATATGAAAACAAAAGTTGTCAATGGTGAAGGCGGAGGAGTATTTGTCGATGGACAGACTCTAATTGCCGATATGCCAGCAATGCTTTCACTTGGAGTAGATTACAGACCAGTAAAAAAACTTTTGTTTTCTGCAAGCTTCGATGAATACTTTGATAAAAATGTTGATTACGACGGCAGTGAAACCGTAAGTATAAATGAGATCGATAAGAACTTCATTGAATACGGACTCGGAGCGGAATATAGTCTTACTGAGAAACTGCGCATAAGTGCAGGTTGGGCGCATACTGAAACAGGGGTGAATCTCAATTATCAGAGCGATCAGAGTTTCAGTACAAACACCGACTCATTCGGGGCAGGATTCGGTTACCGTATTACACCGATGATCGATCTTAACCTGGCCGGTCAGTATACATTCTATAATGATGGTAAAAAACCTTATGATCCGCGTCTGAGCTTCGATCCTAGTATTTATACTGAAACATACAAAAAAGTAACCTGGATGGTTGCAATCGGACTTGATTTCTATTTCGGAAAGAAATAGCACATAAATAAAAAAATTCAGAGAGGCTGTCCGCCAATTGGCGTACGGCCTCTTTCATTAGTATATAATCCCTTGTGAATTAAGATGTTTAATATATAACTCATTTCGGGGAATACCTGACAATTTCAACTTTGTGTACCATTCAGAAGCTTTTTGTATGTTGTTGGTTTCCTTAGCCAGTTTAATGATATTTATATATATCAAACCTTCTATTCCTGAATTCTTACTATCAATTGCGTCTGCAATTTTAATGAAGTTCATTAATGCTTCGGCCGGCTTTTCATTTTCAGCTAAAACAGAAGCTTCATCTATTCTTTTATTAAGATCCGTGTTGAGACACACACTGAAGAAAGAAAAACAGTTATCTGAACAATCTTCAATCAGATCAATCCACTGTGTCCCTGGCTTCAGTGGTGGAAATGTCAGTTCAAAATTCATTTTCTCCCCCACTGTTTTGAATTTATAGGAATTGGGACAAACAGGTATCCCTTTCGAAGTGGTCAGCTTGCTTCTTGTGCCATCGGGATATAGGATAACGATATTTTTATCAGCGCAGAAATAACCACCGGTGATCTTGTTTTCCACACTGAGGAAAATCAGAGTTTTCTGTGCCGAAAGTTCAATCTTTGTAATCTCAAGTGTTTCATGGCTCTTAAGAGCATAGTTAGGTTTTATATAAGTCTGAGCATAACCCGGGACAACAAAAAAATACAATAAAGTAAAAAATGACAACAGTCTTTTCATCTTTTTAATGAATTACGAGAAAATGCAAGTTACAAAAATATAACATCCTGCTATTATTGTTATTTTTGATAAGTGATTCCTAATTTTGAATTAATTTTAAGTTAGATGATAAATAAATTTCAGGAATATAAGCATTTCATATAATGAATTGATTTTAAACATATTGATAATTTTTTGTCTGTGAATATCAACTTTTATTAATATTAGAGCCAAATTAATTTACAGAAATGTAACAATTAAGTAACCGTCAAACCTTATTTGTAACAATAATTGAAGTTAACTTTGTAACTGTTCATTGTGCCTTGACAATCTGATGAATAAGAATTTCAAAAAAGAATTATAAGCCCGTTATGACAAATAAAAAAGAAGAAGCTATTGTTGACTGCGTGAAGAGTTTTGAGGAGATGGCAGATCTGGTACTTATTCAATTGACTCTACTTGAAAAGTATATGTCGTTAAATGATAAAGGTGAAATGAAAGATGTCCTTACCAGGATCCTAGATAATGAAAATAAAATTGATGAATTTGAAGTAATTATAAGTGATAAGTTCATTAATTCAATAATACTTTTTCAACCGGTAGCATCTGATATCAGAAAGCTAAACTCAATATACCGTATATCAATTAATCTTGAACGCATTGGAGACCTTGTAATGAATATAATTCATTCAATAGAAGCAATTAAAGAAACTACTGAATATGAAGCCATGCAAAATGTTTTAATGAATATGCTTGTATCGGGAGTAACAATGGTGGAAAAATCGCTTCTCTCATTCCTCAATAATGATGATTCTTATGCAGAATGGACTATTAAAAACGATGAGATAGTTGATGAGATGAACAGGAAGCTTCTCATTAACAGTATCTCAAGAGCTAAGGTAAGTGAAAAGACAAAAGAGATGTTGCTGAGCTATATTGACCTGAAGAATATTATTACTAACATGGAAAGAATAGCTGATCACGCAACAAATATTGCAGAAGCTTCAATCTACTCAATGCAGGGAACTGACATAAGGCATAAGGGAATTGGCACTCATCCTTCGGAAACGGAAAATATCTGATATTCAGTTACATGGAAAACAAAGGGAAAAAGGTTCTCATAGTTGATGATGAAGAAGATTTATGTGAAATTCTTCAGTATAATCTCAGCAATGAAGGTTATTATACTGAAATAGCCCACTCAGCGGAAGAAGCATTGAAGAGGCCGCTTGGCGTCTTTGATCTCGTTCTTCTTGATGTTATGATGGGTCCTATGTCGGGGTTCAAGTTTGCCGACAAGCTCAGAAAAGAATTGAAAATTGATATACCTGTTATTTTCCTTACAGCCAAGGATACAGAAAATGACATACTTACGGGGTTTAGTCTTGGTGCTGATGATTATATTTCCAAACCGTTTTCCGTTAATGAATTGACAGCAAGAGTAAAAGCAGTTCTGAAAAGGTCATATACAGACAAGGTTAACAATAAAACGATACTGCAGTTTAATGGAATCGATCTTGACACAGTACGTAAAAGGCTGATAATAAACGATGAACGTGTTGAACTTACCAAAAAGGAATATGAAATCCTCAGAAC
>PLMC01000042.1:0-3445 GCA_003141495.1 Bacteroidales bacterium | reverse complement strand
TCAATTTATTAAAAATGATAATACGGAATAAATTCAGAAATAATCTTTTCATATATTATTCTGCAATCTTTATATTCTTCACTCTCCTTATACTTAATTATCTTTACAAAAGGGAACAAGAATTCAGTATCTCTGCTCTTAACGACGAACTCGAAAACTCAACCAAGATAACTAATAACTATATCAGAGCTAATTCTATCTCTGAAAAAGGGAACTACATCCTTATTGATTCAATTGTTAAGCTATTTCCAAGAGATAGTCTCAGGGTGACTGTTATAAATCCTGAAGGTATTGTTTTGTACGATAGTTTCGTTCCTGACTGGAGGAAAATGGAGAATCATAAAAACAGACCTGAGGTAGCGGAATCACTTTATTCTGATTTTGGCACATCTATAAGGAAATCAGCAACTACCGGAAAGGAGTACTACTACTTCTCAAAATATTTTGGAAACTATTATATCAGGGCAGCAGTGGTCTATGATATAAAAGTTGTTAATTTCCTGAAAGCAAAGAAGTTTTTTATTGTTCTCATACTTGCCTCCTTTATTGTGATATGGCTGATAATGTTGCTTATAACAAACAAATTTTCAGAGTCAATAACCAGGCTGAAAGACTTCGCTTTGAAAATAGGCAATAATGAGCCATTCGATTTCAACCAGAAATTCCCCAAAAATGAGCTTGGCACAATAAGTCAGGAAATTCTTGAGATCTACAACAACCTTCTAAAAACTAAAAATGACCTGATGAATGAGAGAGAAAAGCTCTTCAGCCATCTTTACGCTCTTAATGAGGGAATTGCTTTCTTCTCAAAAAACAAGGAAAAGATTCTTTTAAACAGTAATTTCATTCATTATATGAATATGATATCCGGGGGGCTTTCGGTTTCAGGTGCAAATTTCTTTGAAATTGAAGATTTCAGAAAAATCAATGAATTTATTGACAAACAGCTTGAGACGGAAATATCATCGACACGACTACCCAAGGCTGAATATCAGATAGGGAAAAACGGCAAATTTTACAAGGTGCAATGTGTATTTTTTCATGATAAAAATTTTGAAATTATACTGAGCGACATAACCGAAATTGAACAAAACAGGCTTGTCAAACAGCAGATGACATCCAACATTGCTCATGAGCTGAAAACGCCGGTATCTTCAATCAAGGGTTACCTCGAGACTATTATTAATGACCCGGTAATGCCAGCAGACAAGCAGAAATATTTTATTGAGAAGGCCCTGGTACAAAGCGAAAGACTGACAGACCTGATTAATGATATTGCCATTATAAACAGAATTGAGGAAGCAGGAAACTCTTTTGCTGTTGAAAAAGTGTCAGTCATGGAAATAATTAATGATGTGACTAATAATTTCAAATCAGCAGTTGAAGCTAAGGGCATACGTATTGAAACTGAAAATATTGATAATGCGATTGTTACAGGCAACAGGTCGCTCATTGTTTCAATTTTCCAGAATCTTCTTGAGAATGCCGTTAATTATGCAGGTGATAAAACCGTAGTCAAAATTATACTGTATAATGAAGATAAATCATTTTGTCACTTCTTGTTTTCCGATAATGGAATCGGAATTGCAGAAGAGCATCTTTCCAGAGTATTTGAGAGATTCTACAGGATTGATTCAGGGCGTTCCAGGAAAAGTGGAGGAACGGGACTCGGCCTGGCTATCGTTAAGCATGCAATCCTTATACATAAAGGCGATATTTCTGTAAGAAACAGAACTGGCGGTGGTGTAGAGTTTCTCTTCTCTCTCCCAAAATAAATAAACATTAACTATCCGAAACGCCCGGAGATATAATCTTCAGTTTGTTTCTTGGCAGGATTTGAAAACAGAACCTGTGTTTTATTGAACTCAACAAGTTCTCCAATGTAAAAGAAAGCGGTGAAGTCGCTTGTGCGCGCAGCCTGCTGAAGATTGTGGGTTACTATAATGATCGTAACGTCAGCTTTCAGTTCAAGCAATAATTGCTCTATCTTGTTTGAAGAAATAGGGTCAAGCGAGGAAGTTGGTTCATCAAATAAAAGTATATTGGGTTTCATGGAAAGAGAGCGGGCAATACATAGTCGTTGTTGCTGCCCGCCGGAAAGAAAGGTTCCCTTTTTATGCAATGTATCCCTGACTTCTTTCCATAGATCTGCCTTTCGGAGGGAATCTTCTACTATTTCTTCTTTTTCCTGTTTGGAGAGTTTAATACCATTGAGAGTATAACCCGAAATAACATTTTCAAAAATACTCATTGTAGGGAAAGGATTTGGACGTTGAAAAACCATGCCTATTTTTCTTCGCAATAGAATAAGATTCAGCTTGTAAATATCATCATTAAAAAAGTAAATATCACCTTCTGTCCTGGCACCCGGAGTAAGCTCATGCAAACGGTTTATACAACGAAGAAATGTTGTTTTCCCACACCCCGATGGCCCCATAAAAGCTACAATCTGGTTTTTAGGTATTTCTAAATTAATGTCCGACAATATTTTGGTTTCTCCAAAGTAAGCATTTAAATGATTAACATTTAAAATTGAATTTTCCATCTTCTTTCTAAAATCTTAGTAACAATATTTAAGAATAAAATCATCATGATGAGCACAAACGAAGCTCCCCACGCGAGTTTATGCCAGTCTTCATAAGCACTGCCGGCATAGTTAAAAATCAGCAACGGCAAACTACTCATGGGTTTTAAAATATTTGTATTAATAAACGGGTTTCCGAATGCAGTGAAAAGTAAAGGAGCCGTTTCTCCTGCCACTCTCGAAATACTTAATATGCTCCCGCTTAAAATACCACTGAATCCCATTGGCANNAGCACTATTGATGGTATACCTTGCAGAACATCTACACACAAACCCACCCAATAAGAAAGTTTATCGCGGCTGTACTCACTCAGATAAAGCCCTACAATTGCGCCGAAGGGAATTGCAATCACCGAAGCGACTAAAACGATAATACCGGTTCCTATAAGTCCGTTTATTATTCCACCGCCCTTTTCCCCTACAGGTTTGGGAAGATTGATAAAAAAATCCCAGTTGATTGAAGAGATACCCTGTTTGACTATATAAAATAAGATAAGTATTAGAGGCACAGTCGATAATACAGTCATAAGAATAATACCACCCTTAAAAAGCCTGTCTTTATAAAACCTTAATCTTATAAGCTTGTCCATGTCAGTGGAGGATATAACGTTTTATGATTTGCCTGCCGGATATATTAATCAATGTTGTTACGATAAAAAGTAAAAGACCCATCTCTATAAGAACTGAAAGATATACATTTCCAGTAGCTTCGGTAAATTCATTTGCAATTACACTGGCCATCGTATTCGAGGGGCTGAAAATACTGGTCGGCAGATAATGTGAATTCCCAATAAGCATTGTCACTGCCATTGTTTCACCCAATGCGCGTCCGAGAGCAAGTAGTACTGCAGCAAATAAACC
>PLMC01000069.1 GCA_003141495.1 Bacteroidales bacterium | reverse complement strand
CTGTGGCTTGGCAGAATAAGGTTGGCCTTATTGGATATTATAAGTCGTTTTGTTAGTTCGCTGAGAGGAGACCCTAACTCTTCTATTTCCTTTTTAAAAACAGCGGGATCTATTACCACACCATTTCCTATAATATTCAATTTATCTGCATGAAATATACCGGAAGGAATGAGATGAAGAACGTGTTTAACATTATTAAATTCGAGGGAATGCCCGGCATTAGGCCCTCCCTGAAAACGGGCAATAACATCATAAACCGGACTTAATGCATCAACAATTTTACCCTTTCCTTCGTCCCCCCACTGCAGTCCTAACAATATGTCAATGTTCATATTATATATTATAAATAAGAAAAATTAAAGCTTTACAAGGTACGAATAAATTCAACTAAACGACCACCTCAAAATAGATTGTTAATAAATGAAAAAAATAGTACAAATCTGCGTATGGTAATAGTTTTATATGTTTCAGGATGATCTAATTCAAGGCATTTGCTTATAGTTACATGTTTTTTTTACAAATGGAAGGGATAAGGTTTTTAGAAATCAATTAAATAAATTTGTGTGAGATATGTTGTTTCGGATAATTGTTTTGAAACTGCCTAAACCCGAATGTTATGAAAAAAGCTCTGATTCTTTTTAAAGGTTCACTAAGCTGCATGGGCGGTGGTCTTTTATTTGGAAGACAATGGATATTCAAAAAAGGTTTTACGATGGATTTGTTCTATGGCGGCCATTACGGAAGCAGTAACGTAAAAGTAGATTCAGGCACCGATACTTTCAATACAAACTTAATCACAGGATTTGGTATTAGGGTGGGATTTGCTATTGGTTTTGCATTCTAAGATAAATTAAAAAGGGGCTGTGACCCACCTTTTTTTTTATAAATCTAATCTTTATCTTTTCCTTTGTAATTGCCATAAATATAAAGGGAGTGGTATTGAGGCGTGAAATTATGCATTTCACTTGCAGTATTTATAATCTCCTGAATTCTGGGATCGCAGAATTCGATAACTTTACCTGTTTCAATATCAATCAGATGATCGTGTTGTCCGCATTGGTATGCTCTTTCAAACTGGGCAATATTCTTTCCGAATTGATGCTTTATAACCAGATTGCAATCGAGCAATAACTCAATAGTATTATATAATGTCGCTCTGCTCACGCGATAGTTTTTATTCTTCATGAAAATATAAAGCGACTCAATATCGAAATGTCCTGACCGCGAATAAATCTCATCAAGAATTGCATATCTCTCAGGTGTTTTCCGATGCCCCTTCTTTTCGAGATATTCAGTGAAGATCTTCTTTACTGTTAACTTGGTATCGTCACTAATCATATCTGGTCTAATTTAAAATAATAACAAAAGTATGCATTTTCCCCGGATAACAAGGATGAAATTAGCAGAAAAATTAGTTTGAGAAATCTTCTACTCTCCTCACATTTTCAATACCATTGATATTGGAAATTTTAAGTATGAGATTGTTCAGGTCCTTCGTATGATGAACATATAAATCGATTGTGCCTTCAAAAATGCCATTATTGACTGTAATATTTATCCTGGTCATATTTACCTTCAGTTCGGCTGATATAATAGTTGTGATATCATTAACAAGTCCGATCCTGTCGATACCTGTCATACTTATTCTGGCCAGGAAAGAAACGAGTTTATGGATAGCCCATTTGACAGCTATGATCCTGTTTCCTTCATTCGACATGATCCTAATTGCGACCGGACATTTAGGCTTATGAATAATAATAGTCCCTTCAGGGGAGTGATAACCGATAACTTCATCTCCCGGAATAGGATTACAGCATTTTGCTATTTCATATGATTGTTCGGCATTTTCAACATTTTCCCTTAGAAGGAACGGAACATTCTTATCAATACTGCTCTGAAGAACCCCGGTGTCTTTTTTCTCTTTCTTTGATCCGATAAGTTTTAATTCCCAGTATTTAATAACATTACTAGCCGGGTTCTTCTTAATTGCCTTTTTAAGATTGTCGAGATTGATCCTCCCAAGGGCAATTCCTGAATACAATTCTTCTTTATTCAGGACATCATAGGAGAGCATAAGAGATCTAAGGATTTCATTAGCAGAGGTGACTCCTATTTCCTTAAGTTTCGACTCAAGTATTTCCATTCCTTTCTGAATACTATCTTTAGAATCTACCTTCAGAGCGTTTTTAATTGCTTCCTTGGCTTTCGATGTCCTGACAAACGAGAGCCATTCCATTTCGGGTTTTGCAATATCTGATGTAATTATTTCAACCTGATCGCCACTCATCAGAATTGAGCTTATGGGATTTAGCTTATAATTGATTTTTGCACCGATAGCTTTATTACCTATTTCAGTATGAATTTCATAAGCAAAGTCCAGTGCAGAAGCTCCTTTGGGGAGGCTAACAAGAAATCCCTTTGGTGTAAAGACCACTATTTCTGACGAAAACAGGTTCATTTTAAACTCATCAAGAAACTCAATAGGGTCTTCATGTGGATTCTCAAGCATTATACGAATCTTTTTAATCCATTTATCGAGTTCAGTCTCCTGGGCTTCATCTCCTTTGTATCTCCAGTGTGCCGCATAACCTCTTTCCGCAATCTCATCCATCCTGTTGCTTCTTATCTGAACTTCCACCCACTGACCTTCGGGACCCATTACAGTTACGTGCAATGCTTCATATCCATTCGGTTTAGGACGGCTTACCCAATCGCGAAGCCTGTCGGGTTTAGGCATATAAGAATCAGTAATAATAGAATAAATATTCCAGCACTGGGTTTTTTCAGGTATTCCGGCTGCCGGTTCAAATACGATCCTTATGGCAAGCACATCATAAATTTCTTCAAAAGGAACATTTTTGGCCTGCATCTTATTCCAAATTGAGAAAATAGATTTTGGTCTGCCATTGATGTCAAACTGTAAACCGGACTCAGTAAGTTTTTCAATTATTGGTAAGGAGAACTTATTGATAAAAGCAAGATTCTTTTTTTCACTGTGTTTCATCTTCGACGAAATTTCCTCATAAATTTGAGGTTGCCGGAATTTAAAACTGAGGTCCTCCAGTTCACTCTTAATAGCATATAAACCAAGCCTGTGAGCAAGAGGAGCATAAAGAAAAATAGTTTCACCTGCAACTTTCATCTTTTTATGTTCAGGCATTGAATCGAGTGTCCTCATATTATGCAGACGATCTGCAATTTTTATAAGAATGACTCTGAGATCATCGGATAGAGTAAGCAGCATTTTCCTGAAGTTCTCAGCTTGCAGAGAAGAAGAATTCTCTTTATTGTAGGTGCCTGATATTTTAGTAAGTCCGTCAATAAGAGATGCTATTTTTGGATCAAAATCCCTTTTAACATCTTCAAGGGAATATTCAGTATCTTCCACAACATCATGAAGAAGTGCTACAGCTATTGACTTGGCACCCAGTCCTATTTCATTGTTTACTATTTTTGCTACTGATATCGGGTGAATGACATAAGGTTCACCTGATTTACGGCGCATATTCCAGTGAGCTTCGTTTGCTATCCGGAATGCTTTGTCAATAAGCTCCCGATCCCCCTGTTTGTTGCACCTGAGAAGATTCTTTATCAGACTATCATATTCAGCCTGGATAAGTTTCCTGTCCTCTTCATCAAAAATATCTTTGTTCCCCATAAAATAACTACGCAGCAAGTTCTTATTCAGAATACAAATATAGCTTTTCCAACAAATCTCTTTTCACCTGGTTGTAATAATAGTGATAGTTCCTGTTCTCGTAATTTTTTTACCCGAAGGGGTGGTTAATTTCAAAAACCACAGGTAAACCCCCTGAGGTTGAGGATTTCCATTTTGTGAGCCATCCCATTCAGCAAGGTAATCTTTAGTTTCAAATAAAATATTGCTCTGCCTGTTGCTGATTATAAGATGATATTCCGATGGTGTAAACGAGAGGACAGGTCTGAAGTGATCGTTATGGAGGTCATTATCGGGAGTGAAAACATTTGGAACCGTTATTATCTCTGTAGGAGCGATGCAAGTTTTTGATGAGATACTTTCGCCCGTAATACCATGAGGGTTAGATGTTTCAGATGCATTTATATAGAAACAAACTTCATTTCCGGAGACTTCATACATAATTTGTTTATATTCCTGAACGAAAATCGTATCAGAAGCGGGTATAACAGCCTTTTCTTCAAATCCTTTTCCGCTGTTTACAAATAGCTTGTAAGATGATATTGTTCCCAGCCAGTTTTTATATGGATTCCATGAAAGGATAATATTGTTTCCCGAGCTCTCCAGTGAAAGCACCATATTAGAAGCCAGGTTCGATATAGTCACCGGAAGGTCGCAACTGTTGATAGCTGAAAGCCTGTAATAGTTTATTACACCTGTATCTGCCTGGAGGTCAGTATAAAAGACTGATCCATTGACTGAAACAGGTCTTGATATCTCCTGAAATGTACCGGTTGCTCCTGTTTTTCTCTCGAGGCTGAAATGCTGTATCTCTGATAGCGGATCAATAGTAAATGAGAGGGCGATCTTACCATCAGAATCCAGAGTTGCCTGGTCAGCGTTTATCCATTGGGGAGGACGTTGCATCTTTGTTGATATGCAGAGTTTATTTGATCTGGAAAATGTTACATTTTCCAGATTTGCACGGACCACAAAACAATATTCAGCATCAATAGTAAAATCGTCCAGAGTATATGTAGTATCTCCGGTATTTATATTTCCTGATTCGGTATAATTTCCACCATCTGCCGAAATGAGAACTGTGTATGCTGTAACTTTTTCAGGGAAAGATGGATAGCTGTTCCATGAAACCGCAATTTTTTTCTTACAGGTATCAATTGAAACTTCCTCAAAAATTGAATTTATTACATTTGAAAAAATGCTGGTACATCTTGGAAGTCTCATGGCTGCAATCACATAAGAGACACTAAAATATTTTGTGGCAGTGCTCGACAGGGTATAGCTTGTTGCTGAAGGATCCCATACGGTATCGATTGGCATTCCATCTCCGTTTTTATAAGTATATAGAATATAAGCGGCGATATCAGATGATGGGCTCGATGTCCAGGTAAATTTAGTACTACCTGTCTCCGGATCTACTGAAACGTATGTAAGAACAGGCGGTTTTGGAGGATCTATAATGCAATTTTGTGAAAAAGCGCGGCCTGACCAAAAACTGAATATAATAATGATAATATATAAATGCCGGTTTTTCATATAGTGCCGACTGTTATTTCATAAAGGTCATCAATATTATAATACGTTCTTGCCAGTTCAATTATTTCATCAGGGTCAATTGATTTTATTTTATCAGCTAACCTGTAATAATAGCTATTGTCAAGACCAAATTCCCAAGCTGATCTGAAACTTTCAGCAAGGGCAAATGGTCCATCGAACATTCTTACCATTTCACCCGACATATAATTACGAACAACTGCCATCTCTTCTTTATTTACCGTTACATTCTGAAGGAGCTTTATCTCTTTGTAAATCTCATCAATCGCCTTTTGACAGTTATTCTGACCGACTTCTGTCGATATCACTTTATAACCAGCAAGATCAAGGGAAGAGAGGGATGAACTTATCCCATAAGTGTAGCCCTTTTCTTCTCGGATGTTTTTCATTAACCGTGAACCAAAATATCCTCCAAGTATAGAATCAAGAATCTTGAGACCCGGATAATCAGGATGACGTTTATTGATTGTTGCCGAGCCTATCCTGATGGCATTTTGAACAGTTTCGGATTTATTTATATGTACTTTTTTTAATTTTTCTCCTTTTATGAGATTAACTGATGTTTTCTTATCAGTTTCATTTAGACTGATATTGCCAATAAATGAATTGAGTAGTTCGGCAGTTTTGTTGTGTATTTTACCGGATATAATGACTGCCATGTTCTTTGCAGTATAATATTTTGAGTGAAAATCTGATAAAAATGAAGGAGTTATCTTTTCAAAATCCTGTTCGCTAATCTGATAACCGTACGGGTGATTTTTTCCAAAGAGGGATTCAAAAAACTGATCCATGGCCAGGTTCTGAACTTTTTCCCTGTTTACCAGGTACCAGCGAAGCCGTTTTTTCATCAGTGAAGTTAGTTCTGCTTCGGGAAAGACAGGACGAAATAAAATCTCACGGCTTAATTCCAGGACTTTTTCAATGTGTTTGTTCAGGAAGAAGAGAACAATTCCGGCACAATCCTTTTCGCATGTCTGGTTTAAGAAGATGCCATAATAATCAAGCGATCGGTTCAACTCTTCGGAACTATAATTCTGTGATCCTTCAGAAAGCATCATGTTGCACGTCGAGGCAAGGAGTGGCAAATATTCTTTAACCTGGCCTGCTCTGAAAACGAATTCAAGACGCATAATATCTTCTGTACCGGCTTCGATCATAAAGACAGGCGTTGCATTATTCAACCTGAATGACTTTGCTTCAGGAATAATTACCTTTTCAACCGGGAATACCGGCGGTTGCTTTCTTTGCAGATTATTCATCATTTCTCCTGTCGGGTTGACATGTAATTAATTGTACTGCAGTTAGTGGGAATAAAATATTTTTCTAAAGCTTCTATTACCATCCCCTGACTGACATTCCTATATAAATCGACCTCATTATTTATCAAGGCCGGGTTTCCAAGTAATTCACAGAATGAAAGATTAGCAGCTTTATTGAGAATACTTGTATTGGAAAAGACTGTTGAAGATTCAAATTTATTCTTCACTTTTTCCATTTCGCCCGTGGTTATTTCACCTGTCTGCAAATCAGTGATTACCTCATTTACAGACTCATCAGCGTGCTGAATATCAATACCTTTCATTAATTTGCCCTGTACAATGATTAGTCCGGGGTCTATATCTGCAGTCAGGTAAGCATTTATTTCACTGAACAGTTTCTTCTCCCTGACAAGTTTTGTATACAGTCTGCCTGATTCACCTCCTGCCAGAAGATCTGTNNATGATTCTTGCCTCTGTTTGTTGAGGTTCTACAGGCAGGTTTCTCGATCGGATTGCTCTTTTTTCGATGGGACCGAACCATTTCCGGGTTAGTTTAAATGCACGATCATATTCTATATTACCAGTAAGCGCAAGTATTGCATTATTAGGAGCATAATGAGAAAAGAAAAAATTCTTAACTTGTTCAAGATCAACACCTTTAATGTGTGCCACTTCCATACCGATAGTAGGCCACCTGTAAGGATGCACTTTATATGCCAAAGGCCGCAGTTTTAATGTAGCATCCCCATATGGTTGATTAATATATCGCTGGTTGAATTCCTCGATTACCACATTTCTTTGAGTTTCAAGATTCTTCTGTGAAAAATCCAGTCGCAGCATTCTATCAGATTCAAGCCAAAAACCGGTTTCAATATTTTCTGAGGGAACTGTAAGATAGTAATTGGTAATATCATTACTTGTGAATGCATTATTTTCCCCTCCGACTAGTTGCAGAGGTGTGTCGTAATCAGGAATATTTAGGGAACCTCCAAACATAAGATGTTCGAAGAGGTGTGCCAGTCCGGTCATTGTTTGATCCTCATCTCTCGATCCAACATCATAAAGGATATTAATGGCGACCAAGGGAGTTGATTTATCTTCGTGTACCAGAACCCTTAATCCATTTTCAAGTATAAACTTTTTGTAATTTATCATGCCTTAATATTAAAGTACTTTTAGAGTTGGCAATCTGTAATAAGCCATCATAGATCACCTGAAAATCAATTTATTTTCGCTATTCCGCCTGCTGGCGAAGATGTGGTAAACGAAGAACCGACGATCCCGAGTAAATCGGGAGAGGAGCTCGACGAAGTCAAAATCAATATTTTATAGTTTAAATTACT
>PLMC01000088.1:331-115223 GCA_003141495.1 Bacteroidales bacterium | reverse complement strand
GCTTCATTGATCTCCTGAAATTTCTTTTTGGCATTTTTATCATTGGGATTCAAATCGGGGTGATATTTCCGTGCTAACTTCCGGTATGCACTTTTAATATCTTTCGATGTTGCTGTCTTGTCAAGACCTAATAATTTGTAATAGTCTACGAAATCCATCTTTCTTTTAAATTGGGTTGATCAGATTTTAAATTGAGGACTTGGAGAGTTCGCTATAAAGGTCTGAAAAGTTTGAAGAAGTTGGTGATTTTTATATGACTTTAATTAACAATTTGGGACTTCACGGCTTTTAAACCTTTTAAAACTTTGATATAATACAAGCAAAGTCCATTTCAACTTCTTTCAACCTGTTGTGTGTTAATAGGAAGAAAGAAGCGAATGAACAGTTACAATTTAATAAAGCCGCACATTAGATGTAAATAAACGAAGTATTGCCGTTTTTAGTTACAGGATAACCCACTTTATTGTATGTATATGAAGTTTCAGTAACCTGTGCATTATCAGTACCCTGATCAGTTGATAAATGTATAGTATAAGTTTCTTTTATAATATTATTCTTGTTTGTACTGATCCCCGGGATCATTAGTCTGCTAGTCGCCAGATATGGATTCTTTTGACTATCAAAAGCATACTGAGTGGTTGTTATAAGTTCAGTGACTCCTGCTGATGACAGATTATATAACATCTCTTTTATCAGATTCCCGTTCCCGTCGTAAGAATAATCAATATAGCCGGTAGCTGTGCCATCCCAGTACATTGTTTGTCTGCTAATCCTGTTATTGGAATCATAGGTGAATGCGGAATACTCAGAACAAGTTAACGGTGGCCTGGAACATGTAGATTTAACTATCTGCCCTTTATTGTTATATTCATAGGTCATTGTACCACCTATCGTCCCGTTTTCCGGGGTAACCCATGTTGTACTGTTCATGGCAGTCTGATAAACCTGTGGATCGCTACTTAATACACCATCGTTTCCGTAATATTCAGTAGTTACCAATTGGCCATTGGCATTATAATCGTGAGTTGTATAATTGAATTTACTCTTTTCATCAGTGATCAGATTTGAGTCATTATATACATATTCATAGGTGGACTTATTATCCACCAGAACCTTACTAAGTAACGGGATAACAGTAGTCCCGTTGTTCCCGTTCCCGACGGTTGATATTTCTTCTTTCTTACAAGAAAAAAATATTATGACAAAAAGTAGACAAAAAGACATTAGTTTAAGTTTCATAATTGTAAATTTATTTATCATAATATAAATGCTTTATAATTGCTAAATTATTAGTAAACCACTATTTTTTGTGATGCCATTTGCGAACCACCTGATAAGATCAAAACATTATATATGCCGGTTTCCAGATTAATTGGAATCCTGATGTTCGAGATACCAGTTACTAACAATTTTTCAATAAAAAGTTTGCCTGAAAGATCGAAGACTCTTATAATTTGTGGAGACATATCAGGGTTCTGTGACGAGAAGGTACTGCTATACTGTAAAAGAACATTGATTATCCTGTGGATATGATTAGGTGTAATTGCCAATGTGATAACACCTGGTACTCCATCCTTGATCGGATTAATTAAGTTATTTGTGGAACCACTTTCATAGGCTCCTATACTCGGTGGAATATTTAATGTTTTGCCCTCGTAGTCAGTTGTTAAACCGGCCAGAGTTAAACCTTTTCCAATTGCCGGAGATGTGGCCTGTAAATGAAAATCAGTTGAAGAAACAAATAATGGATTAGATTTTATATTACTTGTAAATGTGTAATTACTTACTGAATTGCCACTGAAAGTAGGATCATTATTACCGGCATTATTGTAAAGGATATTATTATTTACATACAGTCCGTTAATACTTCCGCTATTAACAACATTCAGCCATGTGCCATTTGCGTTGTTTAGAATGATATTATTTTTGATATTAAGATTAGCGATTGTTGCACCAGACCCAATTTCAAGTTTAATAGCAGTCGTCAAGGCATCTGTCGGCCCTTTTATCACATTATTATAGATATAAAATCCATCAAAATCACCTACTGAAGTGCAACGCAATCGGAAGATATTCTGATATTGATCGTAATATGTCCACGTCCCGTAATCAAAAATATTATAAGCGATATAAATACGTCTTAATATCTGAGTGGGTGAACTGCCTCCATTTGTTGTATTTATAGCCTGAGGCCAATTTGTAAAGCGATTTCTGTAAATCCATACATCCTCATTATCTGTATCCTCCAATTGAATAGCTTGTTTAATGTCACCGGTAGTAGGATTACAGGTAAAAAGATTATCGTGTATGTACCAAGAATAATTATAACTTCCTTTTAGGTTAAAATGTCCGGCAATGTCAATAGGGTTGTTTCCATTATGAAACTCGTTATTATATATTTCAAACCCTCCTTCAACATTCCATATTTCCATATGAAAATTCCAATAACCACCGCTATCAACAGGTTTATAAGATTTATTATTATAATATTTTAATCCCTTACTATAACTAACTCCTTGTACTACATCCCCCCAACAACCATCAGTAAATGAGCAACTATATCCATTTTGAGTAAATGTATTATCGTGAATCAACGGACTATCTTGCCCTCGTATTTCAATCATTCCAGAACAGCCAAAATCAACATCACTAATTGCTGCACAATCAGTTATTATGCAATTATATATTTGATTGTTTGTCCCATAACTGCTTGGTTGAGATTGAGCATCATCTGCTCCCTCAAAGAAAATACCTCCTCCATAAAAACCACTTATTGTGCAATTATAAATTGATACATTACTTCTTCTATGAACCCATATACCCTGATATGTAGTTCCATGAACATCACCATTTTGATAATCACCATCAAGCCAGATGTTACTTACGTGTTGGTTTCCATTAGTACCTTGAGATGAACTTGATAAATTTATAGAAGCACCGTTATACTCTCCGCCAGAACGACTAACTCCAACATGACTTTTTACATGAGAAGTAACACCATCTCCTTCGATGCTTACTCCAACAGCTAAAACACATTGACTTGTCTCTGTATAAGTACCAGCATTGACATGGATTATATCACCAGCGGCAGTTGCCTTTGAACAGGCATACGCAAGCGTTTTCCATGGGGCACTGCTTGCTCCGGAATTTGAATCACTTCCCCCAGGTGAAACATAATATGTGGCTCCTGATATGGTTAAGCTAATGAAAAGAAAAAGTATAATAATTGCATTTTTCATAATAATACGTATTTGACGAATGTAATAAATTATTTGACCAACACAAATTATCAAACGTCATATTTGCCTTTTTGTTACACTATTAATTATTTTATTTTGCTTTTTTTGAAAAATATTATTCTAAAGTGCACGTTTTGAAATACATGTAAGTCAAAATAAAGGAATCTGAATTATTCCTTAAGATCGGGGTATTCTAAAAGAACAACATCACAAACCTGGCGGTCTTTGATGGACGTTTATGCCAACAATAGCTTCAGTCCGGCTATCGTTTCCTCAGGGATCAGGATAAAAAATAATATTTTTGACACTAAATCTAAGTTATCTAATATAGCGCTTGAAACAGAAAGTATATCCTGATTGGAAAGTGATTATAATATTCTTTATTGTGAATCAGGAACCCCCATATTTAAGTGTGATCCTCCAGGCAATCAAAGGGATCTGACTATTTCACAATGGCAGGTTGGCGCCCGAGTTTATGAAGCAACTAATGTTATCATAACTCCAGACCCAACGCCGACGCCAATGACAGATAAAATGAAGTTGACGATTTTCCCTAATCCCGTCCACAGGATTGTTAATATATTGATTGAATACGCAAACTCCTATTCGGTATAATATCCGGCATCATCACCCCAGGTTATGAGAATCTTTGATATTTCAGGAAAGCTTTTTATAGAGAAATTATTTGTCACAGGTGTCACAAATATAAAGATCCCGATAAATCTCACGACAGGTATTTATACTGTTATAATGTTTTCAGGTGGTTTGCAGATGCATCTCAAAAAATAATGGTCTATTAGTGGACCACCTGCTGAAACATAAAAAAACAGAATTCCCGAAGAGGTACTAATGGGATTATATCGGAAATTTCAATTACTCATTCGTCACTGCTATTGAAACTCATTTTTTTTGTGGAAGAAATATTGAAACACTGATTGAATGAATGATTTAATAACCTCAGAATTTTGAGAAACAATCTTTGAAATAGCCATTTAAAGAATGGACCCAATTAGTTTTCGGAAGCTATTTCCTGATTTCCCAATAAATACTTTTCTTAAAAGTAGCCCGCTGGCAATACCGAGTGCAGAACCAGAAAGATTGTCGATCATATCTGTTTTTCCAAAAATCTTTTTCAAAGTATTCTTAAGAATATTGATTGGCATAAGACTTTCGTATACAACTGATAACCGTTCCTTTAACAGTCGTCCTTTGGAAGCCTGCTCATCTTCTAACAATCGTATGGCATTCCTGAACTCGGCAACTGTAGATATATTTTGCATTTATTACTATTTAAGCAGACGTTTGACAAGATAATCCCCTACAAGCCTTTTAATCCATTTACGCAGAAAGAAATGAATAAGAATTCCTGCAATAACATAAAATACAGCGACAATAAGGAACCCATAATATGTTTTCCCAAGAACTTCGCCAAGCCAAAAGGCTAATCCCAGATTCAGAAAAAGTAAAGATGTTACAACAAGCAATATAACAACAGAAAGAGGTATAACCGAAGATACAATTTCGGTTGTTTTGTCAAGAGCTTTAAGCTTGGCTAAATCGATGCTTGTTTTACCATATTCCGATGCCCGTTCGAGTAAAGTTTCGAGCAAATTAGAATTTTCTTCCATCACTTTCTGGTTCAGGCAGTGGCTGTCTTTGCCTCTTTTTTCGATTCGGTTGCCTTTGACTTGCTCTTTTCAGAAATGTCAGCAACATCTTCCTTTACCTCATCAACTTTTTCTGAAATACTGTCTAGAAATTCTTCAATTTTTTCTCTTAAATCATCTACAAGGTCCTCTCCTTTTTTTGAGATCCTCTTCCTTGTATTCCAACCTTTATCCGGAGCAAATAATACCCCTAATACAGCACCTACAGCAACTCCTGCTAGTACACTTAGTAATACTTTCCCTGAACTCATAATTATCTTTTTAAATGATTAATGAAACTGTATAAAGTTAATAACCTGAAGTTCATTTAACAAATCTTATGTAAAAAATGTTTTGTCGTTTCATAAGAACAAGCAACGTATATTTATGAAACTAATATTCACTATTATTTCAGGTAAATACTATCAGCCAATGAGTTACAATTATTTCTTACTATAAACAATACCTTTCTTGATCTTCGTTGTTTTAAAATCCGATGTACTATGAAAGGTTATTGACTGAAAATTCTCTTTCATTAAATTGAGCATCCATTCGCTCTCTGCAAAAAAAACAGGATTATGCTCCTTATCATATGCAATTGCTCCTGATTTTTTCTTCAAAAAATCTTCCAGCTCCTTTTTATTTTCGGTAGTAATCCAGCAAGCTTTGATAAAAGGAAGGTTGGTAAAGCTGCATCTGGCTCCATATTCATGTTCCAGTCTGAATTTTATTACCTCGTACTGAAGCTCTCCAACAGTTCCAATTATCTTTCTGTTTCCCGGTTGCTGCATAAAAAGCTGGGCCACACCCTCGTCGGTCATCTGCCTGACCCCTTTGTCAAGCTGCTTGGTTTTCATGGGATCGAGGTTATTGACTTCCCTGAGTATCTCAGGTGAAAAACTGGGAACACCTTTAAAGTGCAATAATTCACCTTCAGTAAGTGTGTCACCTATCTTAAAATTACCACTATCATACAGTCCAACCACATCTCCGGGATATGCCTCTTCGACAATACTTTTATTATTTGCCATAAAACTTGTCGGAGAAGAAAACCTGATCCTTTTTTCTGACCTGGTGTGAAAATAAAACTTGTTCCTTTCAAATTTTCCTGAACTAATCCGCATAAATGCTATTCTGTCGTGGTGCTTCGGATCGAGGTTTGCATGAATTTTAAATATAAACCCTGATAGCTGTTCTTCATCTGGTTCTACTGCCCTTTCTGCTGCCTGAATGGTTCCCGGACAAGGGGCAATTTCAAGAAAGGTCTCTAATAACTCCAGTACACCGAAATTATTTAATGCGCTTCCAAAAAACAATGGCGCCAAATAACCTTCGCGGTACAGGGGCATATTAAAAGACTCGAACATATCATTTACAAATTCTATCTCTTCCCACAACTTGCTTATACTTTCAATACCAACATATTCTCTCAATTTAAGGTCTTTCATATCAGTAGTGCGAATAAGACTCTCCGAAATGGTGGTTTTTTCCGGAGCAAAGATCTGGATCTCCTTTTTATGAAGATTATAAACGCCTTTAAACTGTTTGCCATTACCGATAGGCCAAGTGTACGGACACACCGCAATTTTCAGTTCCTGTTCCAGTTCATCCAGTAAATCATAAGGAGAAATACCTTCTCTGTCCATCTTATTTACAAAGATCATAACCGGGGTGTTTCTCATCCGGCAAACATCCATCAGTTTACGCGTTTGTTCTTCCACTCCTTTTACACTGTCAATAACCAGGATAACACTGTCTACAGCCGATAATGTCCGGTAGGTATCCTCGGCGAAATCTTTATGGCCGGGGGTATCCAATATATTAACCCTTATATTATTGTAATCGAAAGCCATTACCGAAGTGGATACAGAGATCCCCCTTTGTTTTTCAATTTCCATGAAATCCGAGGTTGTCGTTTTCCTGATTTTATTGCTTCGTACTGCACCTGCAGTCTGAATAGCTCCGCCAAACAGAAGCAATTTTTCAGTAAGTGTTGTTTTACCGGCATCCGGGTGACTTATAATTGCAAATGTTCTCCTTCTTCTTATTTCGCTCTTTAAATCCATTGATATTCTCTTGACTGGTACTTTTCAGTTGCCAAAACCTTAAACTGTAATTAATCGGGATTTTATCCACATGATGGCACAAAAGTAGTAAAAAATGAGAAAGTTTGAGAAATCCCAGGAGATAAGGACTTATGATCGCTTATCCTGAGGAATTTACATATCAGTGATTCCTGACAATCCTTTATTTAATCTATTATTTTTCTAACTCGTTCTTGTTTTCATTAATTTGTCTCATCTCACGAGTTTTTTGTTCCTTTATTCAATACTCTCCAGTTTCCGGGGTCTCTGCTCATCACATCAAGAAATCGTTTGTCGGGTTTTGATTTCATACGAACTTTTTACTTTTATATTTTTTTACACGTATTTCCTACTTAACCCCGGAGTATCACGGAGTTTCAAGACAAAATCATTTTACCCAGGTTACCTTTGCTGATTTTACATCTCTTGAATTGGAACCAATATAGATAATAAAATCACCTGGTTCCCAATCATACTTCAGGTCACTGTTATAAAACTTCAGGTCATTTGTGGTAATCTCAATATTTATATCTTTTTTCTCTCCCGGTTGAAGCAAAACTTTTTTAAAGTTTTTCAATTCCTTCACAAGACGTGAAATCGAAGCAGCTGGATCCTGAATATAAAGCTGAACAACCTCTTCACCTGATATTTTTCCGGTATTGGTAAGAGCTACGGTAGCGGTGAGTTTTTCATCACCTTTAAGTTTGCTTTTACTTAATTTTATATCACCGTATTCAAAAGTAGTAAAACTGAGTCCATAGCCAAAGGGATATAACGGATCATTAGAAATATCAAGGTATTTTGAAGTGAATTTGTTATTAGAGTCCATCGGCCGTCCGGTATTTTTATGGTTATAATAAAGAGGTATTTGCCCCACGCTTATCGGGAAGGTCGTGGTTAATTTACCCGATGGATTGTAATCACCGAACAAAATATTTGCTACAGCGTTCCCGGCTTCAGTACCTCCGGCCCACGCTTCAAGAATTGCACTTACATTTGCATTTTCCCAAGGCAGTGTCATAGGACGACCATTTATCAGTACGAGAACAACCGGTTTTCCTGTTCCCAACAGAGCTTTAAGAAGGTTCTGCTGAACTTTTTGAATTCCAATATCACTCATACTTGATGCTTCCCCCGACCAGGCAGATGGTTCACCGAGAACAGCGACTATAACATCTGATTTTTCAGCTGTTTGCAATGCTTCTTTAAGTAATTGTTCCCGGGAAGTTACAGTTTCAGATGAATTTTTCTGATCAGGGGAAATAGGAGAATCGCTCTTCAGGAGGAGAGGATTATCAGTTAGTTCAGATCCTTTTGCATAAAGAACTGTCACAGGATTTCCTCCAACGTTTTTCAGACCTTCCACAATTGTGCTTATCTTATCCTGATTTCCGGCGATAGCCCATGTGCCGATCATATCTTTCTTGCTGTCACCAAGCGGACCTATCACAGCGATTGTACCTGATTTTTTCAAAGGCAGAATCTGTTTATCATTCTTGAGAAGAACCATTGATCTCGTAGCTATTTCCCTCGCAGCCTTCAGGTTTTCAGGTGTCATCAAATCCTTTTTAGCTCTTTCTTCATTCATATAACGATATGGATCAGTAAACAACCCGAGTTTGTATTTTGCTTCAAGTACACGTAGGCATGCGAGATCAATATCATTAACTGTTATTTTCCCTTCATCAAGCGATTTCTTCAAGGTAGTAAGGAATCCTTCTCCAACCATATCCATATCTGTTCCGGCTTTCAAAGCAAGTGCAGAAACTGTCTGAAGATCTCCCATTCCATGGTTTATCATTTCGTTAATTGCGGTATAATCAGTCACTACGAAACCTTTAAAACCCCACTGATTCCTCAATAATTCAGTCAAAAGCCAGTGGTTACCGGAAGAAGGAATGTTATCAACGACATTAAACGAGGTCATAATACTTCCTGCTCCTGCTTCCACTGCAGCCTTATAAGGTGGCAGATAATCATTATACATAGTTACTTTGCTCATATCCACTGTATTATAATCACGTCCCGCCTCTACGGCACCATATAATGCAAAGTGTTTTACACACGTCATCATGGTATTATCGAGAGAAAGATCATTCCCCTGGTATCCTTTTACCAGAGCTTTGGCAACCTGTGATCCTAACCATGGATCCTCTCCGGCGCCTTCGGCAATCCTCCCCCAGCGCGGATCGCGTGCAATATCGACCATTGGAGAGTAAGTCCAGGCAATGCCATTGGCTGTTGCTTCCTGTGCGGCAATTCTGGCACTTTTTTCAACCAGGGACATATCCCACAAACAACTCATAGCTAATGGTATAGGAAATACAGTCTGGTAACCGTGAATTACATCCATTCCAAAAAGCAGCGGAATATGATGCGGCGATTCCTTAACAGCTATATCCATGAAAGCTCTCATTGAAGACAGAGATAAAGCATTGAGCATACCTCCAATCTGACCTTTCTGCAGTTTCTGGTGTGTCATCTCGTTTACTGCAGAACCGGTAACAAATCCGCCGGCAGTTGTAAGATTGAGCTGTCCGATTTTTTCCTCTACAGTCATCTTATTCATCAAGTCAGAGATGAATTTATTCATTTTTTCATCCTGGCCCTGTGCATTAATAAAAGAAGCCAGCAACAATAATAAAAATCCGAGCTTTTTCATTTTTTCTTAGTAAAGTTATTTTGAAGTAAATGACGGGTAAATTTATAAATTACCCGGTAATAATTCCATAATAAAAAACATCTTATGAATTAAGAAAACCTTTTCCATTTTATGTTGTTTATAAGGCAGCCAAATGCTGGTGGTAAGAAGTAAGTAAGAAAAAAGAAATAATGTGTGGTGTGAAACTGCAAGACTTCAAGACTGCAAGACCGCATGACCGCATGACAATAATGAAGTATTCACCTGATTAATAACTAAAAAACATGGCAGATTTAAAAACACATTATATGGGACTGGAATTGAAGAATCCCATAATAATCGGTGCAAGCAATATCGTGACCGATATTGAAAATCTCAAAAGAATAGAAAAAGCTGGTGCAGCTGCAGTTGTTTACAAATCACTGTTTGAAGAACAGATCCAGCTTGAAAATCTTGAACTTGACGAGCGGAAAACAGAATATTCGGAACGCAATGCTGAAATGATCAGCCTTTTTCCTGTTTCAATATCCGGAACTTCCGATATAATGGAACATATGATGGCTCTGAAGAAAGCAAAAGATTCAATAAGTATTCCTGTATTTGCGAGCATTAATGCAGTTCTTGATGAAACCTGGATAGAGTATGCAAAAAAAATTGAAGAGACAGGAGTTGCCGGATTGGAACTTAACTTTTATTCCGTCTCGGAAAAAACCGATGATGAGTATGAAGATATTGAGGCTAAACAGGTTGAAATTCTCAAGGCTGTCAAGTCTGCTGTTAATCTTCCAGTTTCGGTAAAACTTAGTTCCTACTATACAAATCCATTGAAACATATTTCTGACCTTGGAATTGCCGGTGCCGATGCATTTGTTCTTTTTAACAGGCTTTTTCAACCCGATATTGATATTCATACGGAAGAACATCATTTCCCTTATAGTCTTAGCAACAGTGAAGACAACAGACTGCCATTGCGTTTTGCTGGTTTATTATATGGGAATACCAGTGCTTCAATTTGTGCCAATACAGGAATAATGAACGGTTCTGATATCATCAAAATGATACTGGCAGGAGCTGATGCCGTACAGGTTGTAAGTACAGTATATTTAAACCAGATAGAGGTTGTCACTTCGATGATAAAAGAAATGGAAAAGTGGATGGATTCAAAGGGTTATGATACTATTGATAGTTTCAGAGGCAAGCTTTCGAAAAATAATTCAGTTAATAAGTTACCTTATCATCGTGCACAATACATGGATTTTATGATGACAACATCACAGATCCTGAAGAAATATAAAATAATCAACTAGAAATTTCCATTTGCTCTTATTTTTTCTTCCCTACCCACCTAAAGGGGCCTTATCCTCTGACATTTAGGCAAATTTTACGAAAACAACAAGATTTTTCCCCCCTTGGGGGGAAACACAAAGGGGGTATTTTGAAGAGCAGGATCTCACTAATTTAATTCTGTTTCGGGACTATTGCCCCTCCGCCGCTTCTCGGCACCTCCCCTTTGGGGACTAAAAAATCCAATATTTCATTAACTTTAATAATACGAAAAATCACCATGCATGAAAAATACCAGATTACTATTCCTTGCACTTCTGATCATATTATTTGGCTACGGGACCACATCAGATTTCAGTCAGGTCTTAGAGGATATTCAGGAAAATCTTGATTTTGGAAATGTAAGTACAGTAATCCAGATTGTCGACTCCTTAAAGAAAATCAGTAGCGAGAATAAGGAAATAATTCACATTGCAGATTCTCTCGAACAGATTGCTGAAAGAATCACTCTTGACTTTTCTGTAAATGAAAACAAGGTAAAAGCTCAACTGGAAAAACTTATTGCTCAGGTTTCTTCCGGGCAAATTTCAGACTGGGAAAACAAGGGCTGGCTGGAATGGAGAGTGATTGATGGTGAAATAAAATATTTTAGCAGAGAGGTTGGATGATGCCTCCCGGCAACCAAAGCCTGCACGACTGCTTACTACTTCATGTCTGCATTAAAATATTCATTTTATAATCTATGGTTTTCCCAGGAAGATATGCCCGAATATGCAACATTAGACTTAACATAACCGTATAATATGACGAAAGCGATGGTTGTGCAGTTTGAAAAAATTCAATTTTATCCGGATAAGAATAAAAATGAAGATTTTCTTTATTTCATTATATCTAATTTTTATCTCATTAATTCTACATGGACAGGATTGTAATATTCTGTCCAAAGCTAATAGTATTATGCCTGACAGGCTATGTTCACCCCTATCCGTAAATTGGAAAGTAAGTTATACAGGAGTTAATAATGCCGGCACAAGTGTTCAGATCAGATACGATTGGGACGACGGTTCCACAGACACAGAAAATGCTTTGAATATCGGACCCGGAATGTTTCAGACTATCACGAATCATACCTATGTTTCCACCGGTGAAAAATGTAATTACAGACCAAGGGCGACTCTTGTTGTCAACGGAGTTTTATGTTCTTCATCAACTCAGGAACAGATAGTTACCGTTTGGGATAATGACGATCATAATGGTGGTCATATGCATATCGATCCTACTGTTTATCCAGTTTGTTTTGGTAATAGCGCCAACGTGAAGTTTCAGGATCTGACTCAGTTTAATTGCGTTCCTCCTCAGGAACAGGATGTACCAAATCTTTTCACACGATGGGTACAGTGGATATATGGAACTGATATTACTATGACCGGTCTTCCAGTAACAATTAACGGGACCCCGAGAGCCTTTCCTTTTTCAGGACTAATCATTACTCTTCCGGGACCGGTTACCGGATCAGGTGTATATTCAGATATGATAAATGTAGCTAATGATAAATTGATTGGTCAGTATTTTCAGGTGAAATTACGAAACTGGAACTATTGTAACCCGTATGATGATCCGAATATTCCCGGACCACCTGCGGACCCGGTAAATGGTGATCATCCGCCTGTGGTTACTACTGCAATAATACTGATAGTACCCTATCCCAATGCCACTATTACACCAGTGGATACTCTGTGTATTGATAGTAGTCCCGTTACTCTGAAAGCTCATGATTCAGGAGGAACATGGTCGGGAGATGGCGTCACCGATGATTCATTCGATCCTGGTTCAGCAGGTGCCGGAAATCATGTGATAAGATATGATATTACAGACTCAAACGGTTGCAGCGCTTCTGATCAGATAACCATCACAGTTATGCCCTTGCCTGTTGTAAATATTAATCCTGTGGGAACACTATATATTAATCATTCCGTCGTTGATTTGACCGCATCTCCGCCCGGGGGAATATGGACCGGTGATGGTGTGATTAATAACAGGTTCAATCCTGATTCCGCGGGTTTAGGAATACATATAATAACCTATCAGTCACTACCAGACAAATTCGGATGTCACGGAACAGATACGATTCATATTAATGTTATAATGCCTCCGCAACCTGTTGCAATATTTGAACCTGATACAGTCGGATGTTCTCCTCTTCTTGTCAAATTCAGGAATTTAAGTGAGAACGCTGAATCATATTCATGGGATTTTGGAGATAAAACATTCTCTTCGGAACAAAATCCAATCCATACTTATAATATTCCCGGAAATTATATAGTAAAACTGATAGTTACAAATATTGCCGGACAATCATCTCATAACGGATTAATAACAGTATACCAGAACCCAACTGCCGTGTTCAATATATATCCCACTGACGTCATTAATAATACTCAGGTAGTTGTCTTTACAAATTTCTCGTACTATGGGGTATCATGGCTTTGGAATTTCGGAGACGGGAACACCTCTGTTGAAGAAAGTCCATGGCATAAATATGAATCTGAAGGAATATATAAAGTTACATTAACAGTAACTTCAAAAGACGGATGTACTGATTCCGTGATGTATAAATCTCCTGTTGTGGTTGAGTATAAGACCGGTGAAATAAAATTTCCTAACGTATTCAAATGGAATGGTTCAGGGCCAACCGGTGGATACTGGAATGAGAATCAAATAGATGATAACCTGTTCAGGCCTTTTTTCACCAATGTTATAGAATATAAATTACAAATATTTAATCGCTGGGGAGTCTTAATTTATGAAAGCTCAGAACTTCAAAAAGGCTGGGATGGATATTTTGGGAAAAATTATCTGGCGCTTCAGGGAGTTTATGTCTATAAGGCGGTTGGTCGGTATGCCGACGGGACTTATTTCAATAAAATAGGTGATGTAACCTTTTTACATTGAGAAAATTGCGATGCAAATTAAAAACACACATACCAGGCATGAAAAATATCCGTTTTATAGGACAATATCGTTTTAACAAAAAACGGATTTAATATTTCATTAAATCAGATGCCCTTTGTAAAAGTCTGGTACATTTTTTGAAGCATATTTTAAAATTTAGCAAAAGTCAAATTAATACTTAAGGTTATGAAAAGAAATATTTTGGTAATTGGTATTGTTTTTGGGCTATTTGGCTGGAGCTGTTCCAAAGTTGACACACAAACGCAACAAAAAGGGTTGAAACAGTCTATTGAACAAGGTACAACTGCAATCAATGCAGCAATAGGCAAAATTACAGAAACGAAAGGCTATCAGATACTTTCATTAGGCGCTAATCCCATCGCAAAAGATTTAGCTCAGGGAATATCTTTTAAGGACAGTATAACACTCGGTCTGATTGCGGGAATTTACGACTATCAACCTGATACGATGATTATGTCCCATAACTTCGCATATCCTTTCAGACTATTTAAAAAGACTGGAACAAGCGATAAGATGATAGTCAATTTACCTCAGAAGCTGATCTTTAATCCGAGGTATCTTCACGGTTTTTTAAGGTCAGACTCAGTTCTGAAAAATGATTTTACAATTTCTGCTTCAAATTATCATCTTTATTATAACCTGTGGAGCAATCTCGATTACAAGCTTACTGCCGGTCTCACTCTCAATTCTGTGGATTTAGGAAGTTTCGATATCTCATCAGTCTGGAACTCTTACAAGGACCAACTAAGTTCTTCTCAATACACATTCACCGGTGGATATAGTATATCAACATCATGGCAAGCAGGTGATACATCTAAATCATCATTTGCGCTTCTTCAAAACAATAATCCGCTTTTGCTGGAGTCGACTCTTTTTGTAGGAAATGGCTTTCATAAAAGGGAAAAACAATATGATTTAACTATAGGGAATGTAGAGATTAAGAGAGGATTTGGAATTGATTCAATTCAGGTGTATCAGAATGGCGTGCTTCAGAAAAAAGCAGGAGCAAAAATCACCGATAGTGCCGACTCTACCGGAACAATATGCGATAAAAGGGATATTCTTCTCACTTTTGATGATGGAACAACGGCTAAGCTCAGTACCTTGATTAGTCCGGCGCTTACTCAATTGAAAGCTCTGGTAAGTTCCCTTCACGACATGTATTTTGCTGAAAATATTGTAGATTATATTGCTGTTAACATCTACTTTAATTCAAGATAAATGTGATTTACTTCCACATTATTCATATCATCTCATGACCACTTTATTCTCGTAATGTACTCACCCCCTTGTTTTCCCCCTCTCTGCTTCGTAAAGAGGGGGAATTTATTAATATACAATGCATTACGCCCCCTCTTTGCAAAGCAGAGAGGGGGTTAGGGGGGTGAGTCCATTTAGGAATAAGTTGAAAAGTGATATTTTCTAGCCAATAAACAATCTCCCTACATGAAATACTGTAAATGATAGTAACCATGCTATTCCTGTTGTATAAAATACTGTGAATGCAGCCCATTTCCAGCTTCCTGATTCTCTTTTGATTGCAGCTATCACTCCAACGCAGGGAAAGTATGTGAGTATGAATAACATAAATGAAAAAGCTATAAGGGGTGTGAATACCGGTTTGCCGTCTGATCCTTTCTGAGACTGTATCTTTTCGACTAATGAATTTTTTCCGGAATCATTATCAGCCTGGAATATAACTCCTAATGTACTTACAACAACCTCCTTGGCAGCTAATCCCGAAAGAATACTGACGCTCAGGTGCCAGTCAAATCCCAGTGGTTTCATAACAGGTTCTATTGAACGTCCGATAAGGCCCATAAAAGATTTGATATGCTTTTCGCTTTTTTGTTCCAGCACGAGCCGGTTTACAGATTCACTTTTTTTATCTGAAGAAAGGTCGGATTTTTCAACGACTGAAATTTCACCTGAATAATCCTTTGAATATGAAACTGATTGCGGAAAATTACTTAATATCCACACAATTATCGATGCCAGAAGAATTACCCCTCCGATTTTTCTAAAATATAAACTGGTTCTGAATGAAACATGTTTAAAAATACTCCTGATGGTCGGAACTCTGTAAGGTGGCAGTTCCATAACAAAAGGGATCTCTGCCGATTTGAAAAACACCCGCTTTAAAAACAAAGCAGATAATATTGCAAACAGAGCACCCATAAAATAGAGCAAAAACAATACAGAAGCCTCATTCTTAGCGAAAAATGCGCTGATAAAAAGTATATAAACCGGCAATCTTGCACTGCACGACATAAAGGGAGTAATAAGCATGGTGATAAGACGATCCCTTCGGCTCTCAATGATCCTTGTTGCCATTATTGCCGGTACATTACATCCAAATCCCATGAAAAGCGGAATAAATGATTTCCCATGTAATCCTATCTTGTGCATCAATTTATCCATGATAAATACNNATATTGGGAAGGAAAACAATCACTCCGCCAACACCCCCTATTATAGCTTCTACCAGGAAATCTCTTACAATTCCCGGGTTGAGATTGGCGGATATCAACTCCGATAGTTTACCAAAACCTAATTCCATCCAGTATTTCGGATATCCTCCCAGTTTAAATGTGGTAAAAAATGTAAGCCACATGAAAAAAACAAAAATTGGGATCCCCAGATATTTATTTGTCAGATAGTTATCTATTATTTTTGTCTTCCTTAACCTTTCAACTTTGTTGACCTTCAGCGTTTCCTTCAAAGCTCCTGAAATGAAACCGTAACGAAGATCAGTGATTACTGTTTCGATCGGTTCAGAATACATCTTAGCAAGGCTGGCATATTCCTTTTTCCCGACCTCAATTATCTCAGATGAATTAATACACCGCGTTATACTTTTTGAATATTCTTTATCATTCTCGAGCAATTCAATAGCAAGATATCTTGCTGATATTATATTTGTAAATGCCCTGTTTCCTTCAATTTTGATTCGCGATTGTATAGCACATATTGAGTTTTCTATCTCGGTTCCATAGTTGATATGAATATGCCTGACTACAGGCTCCCGCACTTCATAAACTTCTATTATTTTGTCAAAGAGTTCCTTAATTCCTTTTCCTCTTGAGCTGACTGTCGGAATTACAGGTACACCCAATAATTTACCAAGAGAAACATGATCCAGAACATCTCCTTTCT
Organism: Bacteroidales bacterium; assembly: GCA_003141495.1. Classification (GTDB taxonomy): domain Bacteria; phylum Bacteroidota; class Bacteroidia; order Bacteroidales; family VadinHA17; genus LD21. Next base: position 98,200 of record PLMC01000088.1, on the reverse strand, counting down.
TCTCCAGTTCATCATACATATTGAGGGCGATAACGATCTGCACTCCCATATCTATTAATTGTGATGTCAGGTAAAGATTCCTCTCAAGGTTAGAAGCATCAACTATATTAACAACTATATCCGGTTTATTATCAAAAATATAATTTCTGAGATAGATCTCCTCCGGAGAATAGCTTTTAATTGAATAAGTCCCGGGAAGGTCAACGATTGAGAAAGTATAGCCCGATTGATTGTAGGTTGCTTCTTTAGAGTCAACTGTTACGCCGGCATAGTTGCCAACCTTTTCCTTTGAACCTGATGCAAAATTAAAGAGAGTTGTTTTTCCCGAATTAGGGTTTCCTACCAAAGCCACCTGAATTTGTCTTGTTTTCTCCAACCAGGAGCCGTTTTCATCCTCACTTATCAGGACTTCCTTAGAAGACTGGCGTTCTTTTAATCTGGTATCACGGTCGATTTCAATAAGCTGAGCTTCGCTGTTTCTCAATGAGATATGGTATCCCATTATCTTATATTCAACAGGATCCCTCAGTGGAGCTTTTTTAATTACTTCCACCTTTTTCCCGACAACAAATCCCATTTCTGAAAGCCGTTGCCTGAACTGTCCTCTCCCTTTGATCTTCAGAATTACCCCCTCTTCTCCTTCATTGAGATCATATAATGTCGTCATCGAATAGTTTCAATACTTAAGAATAACCATGGATTTGACACAATGTTCAATATTTTGTGATACTGTGTGCAAAACGGTGGGCAACTGGCTTCAGGCAACGGGCTACTGGTTTATTCTTCCTGATACCTGATGCCTGATGCCCGATGCCTGACGCCTCTTATTCCACCTTCACTTTTACCACAACTTTTCTGACCTGTGAATTCTCCCCGTCTTTCAGCCCCGGACGATGTACATCTGTTGGAAAGAAGATAAAAAAATTTGATGGAGAAGCTTTATAATTTACTACTTTGCTGACAGTCACAAATTCAATATCTTTTTTATCATCATATGGTGTAATAACTTCTTTAATTGATGTTAATGGAGCGATATTCATCACTTCTTTCCCGCTAATCACGTATTGAAGATCAATGTATTTTCTGTGAGCTTCAAATTTTGCCGTCTCTTCATTTTTACTGACATACTCGCTTACCGTTGCAAAAAGGTTATCGCCATCAATATCATAACGTTTAAGTTCAAGCTTCGATAAATCAGAGTTTTTCAGAAAATTAAAGGCTTTTTCCCATCTCTCCTTATTCTTAAAGTAAGAAACAGCAAATTCCCTTTTATTTATTGATGCATCGGCCCTTACTGACCAACCTCCTTCCCATTCATTTTTTGCAAACCATGAATCAATTCTCTTTTTGCTCCAGGTAGTGGGATCTGAAGAGCTTTTACTTTCGATGAAACCAAAGAAACTTATAAGTACCATAATAACAACAATTAACTTTTTCATATAAATCACATAATTAATATTTCCACATAAGTAAAAAATGATCCACCGAGTCTTAATTGTGGCAGCTGCAAATATCGCAAAGATTTTTTACAAATATTGCAGTGCTCTGCACCTTTAGTAATCAGTATTTAGTCAACAAGAAACAAGAAACTAAATAAATTCACGCAGAACTTTAAAGAGACTTTTTTTATCAAAAGGTTTTGAAATGAAACCGGAGCATCCGCATTCAATCGCTTTCTCTTTATCATCAACATATGCTGTCTGGGCAATTATCGGAACTGAAGTGTTTTTTTCGCGTATAAGTTTAACAGCAGTGTAACCATCCATCACTGGCATTTTTATGTCCATCAGAATCAGATCAATCTTACCGGTTGAAAGACATCTTTCAACAGCTTCTTTGCCATTATATGCATGTAATACTTCCACGTTTGATCCGGAAAGAAAGTATCTGATAAGCTTAAAGTTGCTCTCAATATCCTCTGCCACGAGTATTACTTTTTTAACATTGAATACATAGCTGTCCGGAACTCCCTTCTCTGTAACCGGTAGATTTGTTGCAACTTGCTTTTCATAAGGAATTGTAAAAAAGAAGGAAGTGCCTTTCCCCTGTTCTGAAGAGAGCCAGATCTTACCACCCAAATGTTCAATGTAAGCTTTAGAGATAGCCAGGCCAAGTCCTGTTCCTTCATAAAGCCTTTCCATCGCATTAGATACCTGGTAGAACCGGTCAAAGATTCTTGCATGATGCTCGGGTGAAATTCCAATGCCGGTATCCGATACACAGAATTCCAAAAAGTTTTCCACCAGCTTATACCCGATCTTTATGGTCCCTTTATCGGTGAACTTTATTGCATTACTTATCAGGTTTGAAATGATCTGAGATAATTTGCTTTTATCAGTTAATATCAGGGCATCGTAATCTGATAAACCTGGCTCCCAGATCATATCAATTTTCTTTTCAGCAGCTTTCGGTATAAATTGATTAAATAATGATTTAATTGTCGTATTAATGGGTACTTCATTTTTATAAGTCTTAATAAGATTTGCTTCGATATTTGAAATATCTACAATATCGGTAATAATCGAAAGCAGGTGGTTACTGCTCTGCATAATCACTTCGATATATGATTTCCGAGTCTTCTCATCGACTTCAGGTTCTCCAAGAAGCGCGGAAAATCCTACAATGGCATTCATAGGAGTTCTGATTTCGTGCGAAATATTATGTAAAAAGGCTGTTTTAAGTTTGTCGCTTTCTTCGGCTTTTTCTTTTGCCCTGATCAATTCTTCAACAATCTCTTTCCTTTCCGTAATATCGTGACCTATACCTACCAGACCTATAATATTTCCATCTTTATCACGCAAAGGAATCTTTGTTGTCAGTAGCCAGCGTTTTATACCCTCTGCATTAATGAATTCCTCTTCAAGATCAAAAATGGGTTTGCCGGTTCTGATGATCTTATTATCGTCGGCGTAACCACGCTCTCCAATATGACCCGGGAATAACTCAATATCAGTCTTTCCAAGAACTTCTGATTCTTTTGTCTTGCCAATATTCTCCACATCTGCTTTATTGGCAATCATTTTTCTACATTCTTTATCCTTAACATAAATTTGATTAGGAAGGTTATCGATAAGCGTGCGCAGGGTTCTCCTTTCATGTTTGACTGCTTCTTCCGAATTTTTACGGTCGGTAATATCCTGCAAAACACCTGCTACTTTTACCTGCTCACCATCAGTCTCAAATATCAGCTCAGCTTTTGAATGGACCCATTTTATCTCTCCATCATTTTCCCGCTTTAGTTTAAATTCTAAATCATATGGCTCATTATATTTTAATAAGCGATCCAAAGCCTCATCAAGCATAGACCTAAATCCAGGAAGTGGGACCTTCTTGGCAAACTCAAACGGAATTTCATGAGTTTCCTGGTTCAGGCCATAGATCCTTAATGCCTCATCAGAGCCCCACATTGTTCCTTTTGAAAGATCAAGCTCCCAGTTGCCGACATGAGCAATTGCCTGAGCTTTTTGCAGCCTCATCTCACTCTTTTGCAATTCTTCTTTTGCAGCTATTTTTTCTTTTGCCAGTTTCGATTTTTTTATCGAATTGAGAATGGCTGGTCCCAGGCGCGAAAGATTATCTTTCAATATGTAATCATCGGCTCCGGCTTTCATGCATTCCACTGCAACTTCTTCATTTACCGAGCCGGTCACCAGAATAAAAGGGATCAACGGAGCATGTTCATTTCGAAGGCTCAGGGCTGTCATACCATCAAACTGAGGAAGTTTATAATCGGAAATAATTAAATCCGGTTCAAAGTCTTTCAGATACTCAAGGTATTTAACCTCCTTATCAACAAGCACTTTTGAAAAAAAGATTTTGCTTTTTTCAATTTCGTTCCAGATCAGCTCAGCATCTGAAAGAGAATCTTCCACAAATAATATCTTCAGTTTACCAGCCATAGCCCAAATAATTTATTCAGATTAATCGGAATCGGTTACGATTTGTTACCCTTATATTTCAACTTTTCAACTCTTTCAACCCATTTCAACCTATTTCAACGGTTCATTAACCAGAATCCAGTATAATCCCAGACTGCTCATAGCATTTATAAACTGATCGAAGTCAACTGGCTTAACAACATAACTGTTTACTCCGAGAGCATAAGCTTCCTTCATATCAGGTTCCTGTTTCGAAGAAGTTACGACAACTATTGGGATATGAGAAGTAAGCTTATCTCCTTTTACAATTTTAAGAACTTCAAGTCCGCTTACCTTTGGTAGTTTTAGATCTAAAAGGACCAATTTCGGCGGATTTGTAAAGCTCCTCTTTTCAAATTTTCCCTTGCAGAATAAAAAATCAAGAGCTTCAGCCCCGTCCTTTGCAACTAAAATACTATTTGCCAGGTTATTTTTCTTAAAAGCACGTAAGGTAAGTTCCGCATCATGCGGGTTGTCTTCCACAATCAGAATTTCGACAGCGTTAAAATCTTCCATGATATGTCATTATTAATCAAGTGAATACTATAGTGTCTTGGCGTCTGATATCAGGCGTAGGGCGTCGGGTTTTTTATTTGCATGTCGCCTGAAGCCTGTTGCCCGTCGCCTTCTACCGGTAAGCTGAAATAAAACGTCGCTCCTTTTCCGACCTCACCTTCTGCCCATACTTTGCCTCCATGCTTAAGAATGATTCTCTGCACAATGGCTAGTCCGACTCCGTTTCCTTCGAATTCAGCTTCACTGTGCAATCTCTGGAACACACCGAATAATTTATGTTTATAATTCATGTCAAATCCCACTCCATTATCTTTTACCGAATAAGTTATTCTGTCATATACCAGCTGAGAACTGACGGATATTTCAGAAATAATCTCTTTTGATGAATATTTAATCGCATTGGAAATCAAATTAGTCCAGACTATTTTTATCAGGTTGGCATCACCTGATGCTTTATGAAGTTTCCCAATTTTCAATTTTGTTCTGGACTTTTCTACATTACTGCTAATATCAGCAAATATTGATGTAACCATTGATTTCATATCGAGTAGCATCGGATTCAAACTGCTTCTTCCTATTCTTGAAAAACTAAGCAGGTCGTCAATAAGTGCTCCCATCTGTGTTGCACTGGATGAGATGATACCACAAATTCTTTTCCCTTCATCGTCAAGTTTATCTTCATACTCCTCAAGGAGTATTTTAGTATAACCATGTACTGAACGGAGCGGCGCCCTGAGGTCGTGGGAGACGGAATAACTGAATGCTTCGAGTTCCTTGTTGGCAGCTTCGAGGAGTTCTGTTCTCTTTTTCACACGTCCTTCAAGTTCTTCGTTCAACTTCTTTATCTGAAATTCTGCATTTTTACGGTCTGTGATATCATTCTGGACAGAAACAAGCACTCGCCCAAATTTTGAGTGGTCAAAAATGGCAACAGTTGCATGGCTCCAAAAAACTGTTCCATCCTTTTTGATATTCAGTACCTCACCCATCCAGAAACCATTTTTCCCGAGCTCACTCATAATTTCTTTTTCAGTCACTTCAGGACTTTTATCAGTAGGTGCATTCAATATTGAAACAGATCTGCCGGTCATCTCCTCAGGTCCATATCCAAAAAGTTCTTCGAATCTTGAATTTGCATAGACAATAATACCATCCTCCATCCTCACCAGATACACAGCTTCAGCCATATGACTCATTATCTCACTCTGAATACGCACTTCAGCCTCAGCCTCCCGACGCCTGGTTATGTCCTCAATGCTTGATATAATGCAATTACTATTGTTCAGTTTAATTATCTGAGCAGAAAGCAAAACTGTTGATATATTACCGATTTTCCCGCGTAACAAGGTCTCTTTGTGGAGAATGGCATTTCCATTACCAAGTGTTTCAATCATCTCCTTTCTATCCTGTTCATGAACCCACAATTTCAGATCAAATGTGGTGCTCTTCAGGGCCTCTTCGCGCGTGAAGCCCGAAATCGCGGTGAACGCATCGTTGATCTCTATGATTCTGCCATCTTCCATGTTTGCAATCATGAACGAGATTGGAGATGTCTTGAAAGATTTGGAAAATCGTTCTTCACTTTCACGTAAAGCCTCAATCACCTTTTTACTTTCAGTGATATCCTGAATAATAGCCAGAAAATACATGGGATGTCCAGAATTATTCCTTATAAGAGAAATCAAAACATCGCTCCAGACAATCTCTCTGTCTTTCCTTAAATATCGTTTCTGAACATGAGAAGTTTCAAATTCACCTTTGGCAATTCTTGCCATTTCAGACATGCCTATTTCAAGATCATCAGGATATGTTACCTCTGCAATATTTTTCCCGACCAATTCTTCCATTTTATATCCCAGAGAATATGAGAAGGCATTATTGCATCGCAGGAACTTTCTATCGAGCCCGACCATAACAATACCAATAGGAGACAAGTCAAAAGTCTGCCGAAATTTCATCTCGCTTTCGCGTAATGAAACTTCATTTTTAAGCTGGCTCCTGTAAAATTTTATTCTCTGTTGCCATATCCAGAATCCAAAAATTGAAGCATTTATAAATACAAGAAGTACAACTATCAGAATAATCAGAAAGACATACTTCTTAAGTGGCGATAAAATCTCTTCCTTATCCGTTTTGGCAACCATATACCAGGGGAAACCCGGTACATCGGCCAGCCAGGCAACGACAGGTATATTCCTGTAATCCAGCCCTTCTACCAGTCCTGTAACACCATTTACGGCCATTGAAGCAGGCAGTGATTCAATTAATGGAAGCCTGAGATTGAGAGAAGTATTATGTCTGTGTCTCAATTCGTTAAGGAATATTACACTGTCATCTTCCTTGCGTATCAGGAGAGTCTCAGAGCTTTTGCTTGGTGTCGGCCACGACTGGATCAACGGGAAAAGAGTCTTTTCAGGATCTATACGAAGAATTATAACGCCCACGGGTATCCTCTTTTTTTGCACCGAGTCAGAAAGCGGGACAAGTATATCCATATGGACATTGCTGACATAGCTTGACCTGTGAAGGTCGGTCATAATGATATTCTGCTCCTTCAATGCATGTCTGAGATCGTGTTCGATCACTTCTCCGGCAACGGTATCGGATTTTAAAACCGATAACCTGACTTTAAAAGTTGTGTCAGTGAGTAAAACATTGAAGTAATCAGTCCCTCTGCTGACTGATTGCATCCAGTAAAGAAGTTCATCTTTTAACCCTGTGTTTTTATCATACAGATATTGCTTAATACTTCTGATAAACAGTCTGTTATCTCTGATGACAAAAGCATCTCTAAGCCGTTCTGAATGCCATTGTTGTATCTGTCCGATCTTTAGTGTGGCAATAGCTGAAAGGTTGTTTTCCTGTTCAGTGAAAATATTTTTTCTCTGGGATTCATAATAAAATAACCCCATCACAATTATTGCAAGCGAAAATAAAAGAAATATCAGAACCAGTTTCCAAGGAATGGTTCTTTTAAGTTCAGGTTTAATTTCAAATTCAGACATACTTTAAATTCTGACTTCGGCTTTTTAAGATCTTTTATTCTGGCTTATTAATAAGTGTCGATTTTAAACTTTTAAAACAATTAAAATAAGCATCTAAAAGGGACAAATTATATAATATTTAAGAGTCAATCACATTTTTTGTAAGTTACTCATTTAAAGTGTATTTAGTTATAGGTGAAAACCTGATTGTTTTGTAGGGGTTTGGACTACAAGATCAGGCTTGTCTTAGGTTACGTCCTGTCTTTAAACTACGCCGTCTTTTTTTAAAAGTACACTGCACAAAATTCCAGCAATAAATTCTTATGTATATAGTTGTTCATTTCTTTTGCTTGCCCNNGCCTCAAATCTTTTTTGGGCTTAACATTTTATCGGTTGCCCACGCATTACAACTCGTCGTCCTTCGTCCTTCTCAAACAGTAATGCTTACTTGTAGCTTCCGCCTCGCAACCTCAAAAATGTTAATCTGTTTCCAAAAAATATTTGATGGCATTGATCGCCTTGCGGCGATTTGGGTCAGAAATTCTCCTTATAGGAATCTGAATATTTAAATCGGATTTTATATGGCCTCAGAGAATTTTGGGATAAAGCGATTGTTTTGAGGCTTGCTACGTAGGCCTTTAGTAAGCAATACTGTTTGAGTGACACCGAGTGAAACGAGGTGCCACGAGTTGTATTGCGTGGGCAAGCCTCGAAACAGGAGCCCCAAAATTCTCTGTAGCCTTGAATTTTCTTTGGTTACTTTCTTTGTTTCAAGACAAAGAAAGTAACATGGATTTCAAGCGAACAAAAAATGAACAAAAGAATATAAAATAACTAGAGTTAGAGACAGCAACTAAATAAATCCAGACATAGGAAAGAATGGAGCAAGACATACCCCGTCTTGCACGTTAAACTCCGGCTGTTAAGACTAAAAGACATCGAGCGAAGTATATAAGACCTTTACTTCATTCCTGCCTGGTAATCCCCTCCATTATAGCATACCTGATCAGGTCAGAAGTTGTATGAAGTTTAAGTTTTTCAAGCAACCGTTCCCTGTATGTGCTAACGGTTTTTGGACTGAGAGATAACTCAGCAGCGATCTGAACAACCTTTTTTCCCTCGGAAAATAGCTGTAACACCTCAACTTCCCTTGCAGAAAGTAACTGATGAAGAGGCTTTTCAGAATAAGTTATGAGACTTTCAGCCAATGCATCTGCCAGAGATGGTGATATGTATCTTTCTCCCCCGGAGACTTTAATTATTGCTGAAATAAGTTCTTCAGGGGCGCTTGTTTTTGTAAGATAAGCTGCTGCTCCGGATTTCAATGCCTTGATGGCATACATAGCCTCCGAATGAATGCTAAGTATAAGTATTGCAGCAGATTGCTGTGTCCTTTTAATCTGACTGATCAGATCAAGGCCACTCCTTCCGGGAAGAGAAATATCAAGAAGAATGACATCAAACAATTGTTCCTTCAGCCTTTCAAACAATTCCTTCCCATTAGCAGCTTCCTGTACAAGACTTATTCTGTCATCATCCTCAAGAATTTGTCTTATACCACGTCTGACTACAGGGTGATCGTCTGTAATAAGCACTTTAATCATATTTTTTCTCTTTTTGTAATGGAATTAGTATTTTAATTCTTGTTCCTTTCCCCTTTTCGCCAATTATAGTCATTTTACCAAGAACCGACTTAACTCTTTCCTTTATACCTGCAATACCCATGGATTTCAAAGAATTAACTTTGCCCGTCTCAATTCCTATCCCATCATCTGTTATTAACATCTCACCTTTATTGTTCAGGTTACGTAAATTTACTTCAACTGTTTTTGCGCCGGAATGGCGGGCAATATTTGTTAAAGATTCCTGAAGTATTCGGTATAGAATTAAAGAAAGCTGATTGTCAAAAACAATCTCATCAGGTGAACAATAAAGATGACATTTAATCCCGGTCTGCTTTTCGAATTTACTCAACTGTGAATTAATTGCAGGAACCAAACCAAGATCAAATAAAATTGCTGGCCTTAGGAAAGCAGATGTCTCCTTGATGCTCTCAATAGTATCTTTTATCATCATACTCATATCTTCAAATTTTTCTCTTACAGGTTGTGACTGCACTCCCATCCTTCTCTTCAGCCAGGCTATATCGAGATTTATGGCAGTAAGTTTTTGGCCGAGATCATCATGCAGGTTAAGCGCAATCTGATTTCTTTCGTTCTCTCTCACTTCCAAAAGATGTTGATTCAGTTTCTCAAGCAATTCTTTTGACTTTCTGAGTTCTTCTTCAATTTTCTTCAGCTCAGTTATATCACGGGCAGCCGCGAAAACTCCCTGAACTTTACCGGCTTCATCCTTAAAAAGTGTTGCGTTATATAAGACGTCAAGCTCCTTCCCGTTTTTGTGAATTATCGTAAGAGGATAATCTTTAACAACTCCTTCTGAAAAAACCTTTTTATATCCTTTTCTTGCTTTCACTGGATCAGAAAAATAATCAGCAAAGTCACTTCCAATCAGCTTCTTACGGGTAATACCTGTGATTTTTTCTGTAGATAAGTTCACATCAGTAATCTTACCTTCAGCATTTATTGTAATAAGGGGATCAAGACTTGCTTCAATAAGGTTTCGTGCATAAAGGGAGGCAGAATACATTTCTTTCTCCAGTTTCTTACGACCCGTAATATCTATGTGTTCAGCCTGAAGATATAACAATTTACCTGCGTCGTCCTTCACTTGCCTTGCACTGACCAGTGCCCAGAATTTTTCTCCGTTACGTCTGTTCAGTTCAAATTCGGTGGGGATCATGAAACCATACTCATCAAGAATCTCCAGCACTTTTTTTCTGTCATTAAGGTTGGAAAACAGCATTTTAATATTGGAAGATACCTCGTCCATCATTGTTGATGAATCAGGATATCCGTACATTTCAGCATAAGCTTTGTTTAACCTTATAAACTTACCCCCGACAATAACCTGGGAGATGCCCATTAAGGAGTTTTCAAAAAGGTTACGGTATTCTTCCTCAGAGTTTCTTAGCTTATCTTGAGCCTTTACTCGTTCAGTTATATCTCTTATAATCAGTGTTGTGAATTCCCTGCCATCAGAAAGTGTGAAGACTGATAAAGACAATTCTACTGGAAATCTTGTTCCGTCTTTCCTGATAAATGTTAATTCCCCAAAGAAACTACCAGACCTTTTGCGTTTTCTTACTGCTTCAAGCAGCTGCGGGTTTTGTTCAACTATCCCTTCTCTGCCACGTTTGCAAATATTTTCTTCGTCCATATCAAGCATCAGGCATGCTGCAGGATTTGCAGCATAAATCCTGCCATCCTGTGACCCAATCATCATTGCATCCAAAGAGTTTTCGAAAAAGGTACTGTTTATCTCTGGAATATTTTCAATCGATTTTTTATTTAAGGACCTCGGATTTCGAAATTTCTTATTTTCTGATTCTGCTTTCATGCCACTTTTTCTGTTAACTGAAGTGATCATTCTGCATTCTTTGTATTTATAGCCAGTCTGGTCAATATGAATAAAACAAGATTAATAATGCCAATTTAAGCTTTTTTTTGCATTTAAGCAGATTAAAAAGTAAATTTACAGTATAGTATCTTTAATGACCAAAAACATCAAGCCATGAAAATAATTAGATTGATAATCAGTGTATTAGTCACACTTTTCGTCTTAAGTTCATCTGTCTCCTTATGTCAGGACTGGCCACAGTGGCGCGGAATAAACCGTGACAGTAAGGTAACAGGATTCAAAGCTCCTGCAGCATGGCCTGCTGAATTAAAACAGGCGTGGAAAGTTACTGTTGGGTTCAGTGATGCAACACCTGTTCTTTCAGCCAATAAAATCTATCTGAATACCCGCCAGGGTGACCAGGAGGTAATACTCTGTCTCGATGCAGTAACAGGCAAAGAACTGTGGAAAAATTCGTATGCTGCGATGGCTGTCACAGGGCCATCAGCTTCGCAACATCCGGGTCCAAGAGGCACACCAGCTGTCTCAAACGGAAAGATAGTTACTTTCGGTGCGTCAGGTATACTATCCTGCCTCGATGCATCAGCCGGTAAACTGGTATGGAGAAAAGAAAATCCCATAAATGCTTTTCCTGCTTTCTTTACCGGAACATCTCCTCTCATCGTTGACGGAATCTGTATTATTCATATAGGGAAAAAAGATGATGGTCAGGTGATTGCATATGATCTGAATTCAGGCAATGAAAAATGGAAATGGGCTGGTGACGGTCCCTCTTATTCATCACCTTCGATCATGACAGTTGATGGGAAGAAACTCCTGATAGTAATTACGGAGAAAAATATTATGGCGCTGGGTCTGACAGACGGGAAACAGCTCTGGCAGATTGCCACTCCCGTTCAGCAGAGGTTCTATAATTGTGTAAGTCCGTATATAGATGGCCAAAATATCTATATATCAGGGCAGGGCACCGGAACGAAAGCAATTAGAGTGGAGAAGTCAGGTAATGAATATGTTACTAAAGAACTATGGAGTAATACTGAAGTTGGTGCCAAATGGAATACACCTGTTCTCAAAGATGGATTCCTTTATGGTTTTACGGATCAGAAAAGAATTTATTGCCTGAATGCTGCCACCGGACAAACAGCATGGATAGATAATGCTGTTAATAGCGACTTTTCCACAATTGTAGACTGCGGTTCAGTCATTATCGGTTTGACAAGTATTGATAACCTGATAGTTCTGAAACCTGACGGAAAAGAATATTCGGAAGTGGCTAAATATAAAGTCTCCGATACACCAATCTATGCTTACCCTGTTATCTCAGGAAATAATATTTATATTAAGGATGCTGAGACACTGATGAAATATGGGTTTTAAATAAATGTACTCACCTCCTTGTATTCCCCCTCTCTACTTCGTAAAGAGGGGGAATTTTTTAGCATTCTTTGTTTTACACCCCCTCTTTGCAAAGCAGAGAGGGGGATGGGGGTGAGTTCATGAGATTCAAGGTATGGGGGTGAGGCTATCTCTCTCCCCTCATAAATTGACCTTTTGAATTGGTCAGCAGGTTCTTGGTAAGATAAGATACTCCCGAGCCTATTGCAGCAATAATTACAGGCTTGACTGTCATCCAGTTAATGGCTCCATCATTGGCAATAAGCTGATAAAAACCTGTTATGAAGGTGCAAAAAATCGCTATAATCAGTCCATTAATAAAATCATGGCTGTTTAGTTTCAGAAATTTAGATCTCATTGTTTAATTATTTTACTGACAGACATCATTTTATACCAAATTTACACCTTAAAATGATAATTATCAAACAAGAGAGATTAAATATTGAACGGCATCCGGCGTGCGGTGTATGGTACGCGGAAGAAACCGCTAACCGTTAACCCTCGAACCGCATATCGTTTTACCAGACCTTCTCCATAAGGAGAATATTCCTCAAATCATTCGGTGTTATATTTTCCCTTATCTCGCCTGTATCGACAACCGAAATAAATCCCGATTCTTCGGAGATAACAACAATAAGTGAGTCTGAATGTTCTGACATTCCAATCGCCGCCCGGTGACGCATCCCGAAACGGGGAGGCAGGGTCACCTGATCGGTAGTTGGTAAAGGACATCGTGCAGCAAGGATCGATCCACCTTCAATCAATACAGCTCCGTCATGCAAAGGTGTATTCTTAAAAAATATTGTTTCAAGCAACTCAGCGCTAATCTGAGCTTTAAGAATCTCGCCTCCTTCAGAAAAGAGATCAAGACTGCTTTTTCTGCCAATTACTATGAGAGCTCCTGTTTTTTTTGCGGACAATCTTTCACAGGCTTTGACTATTTCCTCAGCCTCCCTGGGGCTTCCTGGTTCATTAGAAACCAGGGAAAATAACCTGCTGAATGAAAACCTGCTTCTGGTGATATACTTGTTACCGAGAACAAGTAAAAATCTTCTGACTTCCTGTTGAAACACAATAATCAGAGCTATTACACCTACCCCTATTACCTGACCTAGTAATGCACTTATGAGTTCCATATTAAGCGCTTTCACAACAATCCAGAACAGGTAGATAAAAAATATTCCAAGAAAGATGCTGATAGCGGCAGTACCTCTGATTAGCCGATATAACTGAAAAAGCACTATTGCTACAAGAAAAATATCTAAAATATCAAGTATGGTAATATGAAATGGCATAATGATTTGTTCTTGTTACTGGTTACTATATTGGTTACTGGTTACTTATTTTATGTTGCTCGTTGCGCGTTTCTCGTTTCAATGTTTTTGACTTTTTTAATTAACCGTACTGTCTGAATCGCCTCTCTGACATCATGAACACGCAGAATATCAGCGCCATTAAGAATTGCTATTGCATTCAATGCGGTGGTTCCATTAAGAGCCTCATCAACAGAAATATCAAGTGTCTTCCAGATCATCGATTTTCGGGAGATACCAACCAGAACCGGCAACCCGGCAATTGAAAAATCTCCGAGTCGCCGGAGCAGTTCAAAATTATGATCTATGGTCTTGCCAAATCCGAATCCGGGATCAATAATAATATCCTTCAATCCTGCAGATTTTAGTTTGAAGATTCTATCCCCTAGCCATTTCAAAATATCAGCTACAATATCTTCATAAACCGGCTTATTCTGCATTGTGCGGGGATCGCCTTTCATGTGCATAAGGATATATGGCACATTCAATTTCTCAACAACCGAAAACATTCTGTCGTCATAATCTCCTCCTGCTATGTCATTTATAATAGTGGCACCACATCCAACTACAGCCTCCCTAGCAATATCAGCCCTGAAAGTATCGACCGAGATTATTGCCTCAGGGAATTTCCTGTTTATCAGTTTTACAGCCTTTAAAACACGGTTGCTCTCCTCATCCACTGAGATATCTTTAGCTCCTGGACGAGATGAGTATCCTCCGATATCAAGAATATCTGCCCCATCCTCCAACATTCTGGCTGCTGTTACAAGAATCTCTTCATCCGTGCCATAACGGCTCCCTTTATAGAAAGAGTCGGGCGTAATATTGATTATTCCCATTACTTTGGGAATCTCGAGGTCAAGCAGTCTGCCTCCGGCATTAATATATCGCGGTTTCTCAGGAAACATAGATTTTAAAAATAGCCGAAATTAACGAAAATTGGAATAGAATGAACTAATTCATTTTTGACATGAAATTAAATAATGATTAGTCAGATAATAATTGAATTCAATCCCATATTTTTCTTAACCCTTCCCTGCCCTTCCCTTTTCTTAATGAACTCACCCCCCATTCCCCTCTTTAATTCTTAGAGAGGGGGTGCAATACGCTGAATAGTAAGTTATTTCCCCCTCTTTACGAAGTAGAGAGGGGAATGGAGAGAGGAAAGTAAAAAATCTTTCCTCCCAATTAAACTAACTTAACATTTCCATCTTTGCCTGTTGGTTATTACATTTGTACTGAATGAAATCAAATAAATGAGAAAGCTTTTTGTAATTGAAGGGGTTGACGGAGCCGGCAAATCAACACAGATTAAATTGTTAAAAGACTTTTTTTCAAAGAAAGGATACAATTGTGAATATCTGCATTTTCCAAGAACCGAAACTCCCTATTTTGGGGAGCTTATTGCAAGGTTTTTAAGAGGAGAATTTGGCTCCCTTAATGAGGTAGATCCGTACCTGGTGGCTATGCTTTATGCAGGTGACAGGAAGGATGCTGCTGACTTAATAAGCAATTGGCTATCAGAAGAAAAGATTGTCCTTCTCGACAGATATACATATTCCAATATAGCTTATCAGTGTGCAAAGTTAAACGATGCATTACTCCAGGATAAGCTCATGAACTGGATATTATCTCTCGAATTTAACCATTTTTCTATACCTAAACCCGATCTTAATATCTTCCTGGATGTACCTTTTGCCTTTACAGAAAATAATTTATCGAAAACCAGAATGGGAAATGATCGGGATTATCTTAATGGAAACAGGGATATCCATGAAGAGAGTATGGTTTTTCAAAAAAAAGTCAGGGATATCTATTTGAGAGTTTCGGGATCAGATGACCATCTTGCAGTTATTGACTGCAACAGTAGTGTTGGTATTATGCTTCCTCCTGCTGAAATATTTGATCTTATTATAAGAGTCTTAAATGAAAGAAAACTTATTTGAAATGAAGATATTAAGGATTGCTGCCAGAATAATTATTGGCCTCGTCTTTATCTTTTCGGGAGTGGTAAAAGCAATCGACCCTCTCGGTTCCGCATACAAATTTCATGATTATTTTCAGGCATTTCACCTTGGGTTTCTTAATACCTTGAGTCTTACCCTCGCAGTTTGTATGTGTACAGCTGAATTCATTTCGGGTTTCTCTGTTCTTACCGGACTGAGGCAGAAAACAGGAATTTTAGGTGTTCTGATCCTCCTGGTAATCTTCACTCCTGTCACTTTCATTCTTGCACTTACAAACCCTGTATCGGACTGCGGTTGTTTCGGTGATGCAATCCATCTTACAAATTGGCAAACCTTCGGAAAAAACATAATATTAGTTTTTTTATTATTAATCCTTTACTCAGGTAGAAATCAAACAAAGAGACTCTACAGTAATATCACCGAATGGATCATAATATCCATAGTTATTATCCTTTTTATCATTTTTTCACTTGCAAACCTCAGGTATCTCCCTGTCATCGATTTTCTTCCTTATAAAACAGGAGTAAAAATTGCTGATAAAATGGTTGTCCCTGAAGGAGTTCCGGTAGATGAGTACAGGACAACTTTTGTATATGAAAAAAACGGGGTCAAAAAGGACTTCAATCTGAATAACTATCCGGCTAATGATTCAACCTGGAAGTTTGTTGATCAGAAATCTGTTCTTGTAAAAAGAGGATATAAACCTCCGATACACGATTTCATTATAACCTCCCTGCATGGAGAGGAAATCACTCAACAAATATTAACTTTCCGGGGTTATTCCGTTTTAATGATTTCCAAAAAACTTGCAGAAGCCGGAAAGAACCATTTATCCGACGGATTTAAACTTGGCAATTATTGTAAAATGCATGGTATCAACTTTTATATTCTTACCTCTTCAGGAACAGAGGAAATAAAATATTATGAGAATGGGTTGGCATTCTGTTCCGCTGATGAGACAACTTTGAAAACTATGGTACGGTCAAATCCTGGATACATTTTAGTTAAAGATGGAACAATTCTTGATAAATGGTCATGGGCAAATGTTCCTGATCAGACGTGGTTCGGGAAACTTTTAGTTGTAAATAAATAATTAAAGTTCCAACTTTAGGCACTCCAAACTCTAGGTCACTTTAAGTACTCGTTTATTTGTACATTTAAATATTATTACAATTTAAAATTTTGATTTATATGAGAAAGAAGATTGTTGCCGGTAACTGGAAAATGAATATGGATCTTGCTGAAGGACTAAAGTTCGCGGGTTCAATTGAGAAGTATTTTAAGGAGAGCCCTTCGGAAAAGGCGCTGGTTATTCTATGCCCTCCGTTTATTCATCTGGCTGGTATGGCTGATATTCTTAAACACGGAAAGGTGGCCCTTGGAGCTCAGAACTGCGCTTCTGAAGCATCCGGAGCCTATACTGGTGAAGTTTCTGCATGGATGGTAAAAAGTACTGGAGCTCAATATGTTATTATCGGGCATTCTGAAAGGAGAACCTATTATCATGAGGATGATAAACTACTGAATAAGAAAACATTACTGGCTATTAACAGCGGATTAAAAGTCATATTCTGCTGTGGTGAAGTAAAACAGGAAAGGGAATCAGGTCAGCATTTTCTTATTGTCAGAAGACAATTGGAGGAAGGATTATTCAGCCTGACTGCAGAACAGATGGATATGATTGTTATTGCCTATGAACCCGTTTGGGCAATTGGCACCGGGTTAACCGCATCACCCGAACAGGCTCAGGAGATGCATAAATACATTCGTGAACTGGTTAAAGAAAAATATGGCAACGCCTGCGCTAAAAAATTACCAATTCTGTACGGGGGCAGCTGCAAACCATCTAATGCCTCTGAAATTTTCTCTAAACCTGATGTGGACGGTGGGTTAATTGGAGGAGCTGCCCTTAAAAAAGAGGACTTTATAGCAATTGTCGAAGCAATTTAACCTACCTGTCCCCATTTGGGGAGTAAAAAGGATGGCAAGAAGGAAAAAAACAGATTAGTTCCATGTTAAAGAAATTATTGATTCTGATTCAGTTAATGCTGTTCGCCGTAACTGGTATATTACATTCCCAGACAAAATCGGCATTTTCAGGAGATCGTTCGAAGTTCAGAACGGAACTGACAGCTTTTATGGGACCAAATCTTAATGTCGATCAGCTTGCCAATGTTAACAAATTTCTTTCCAGGTGGGACAGTGCTGCATTCAGCACTGAAATTATGGATAAAATAATAAATATTTCCAATCAGCTCTCATCAAGGCAAATAAGAATTATCCCTCAATTCTATGATTTTCTTGTAAGCTTGAATTATTTCATCGAGTATAAAAGAGACATTCCCTTTGTCACAAACTGGCTCAAAGGAATTAGTGAAATAGCATTCAATCAGACGTATACAAATGACAATATCGACAAATATTTTAAGAATAGCAGCTTGATGGTTAAGGATAATGTACTGTCCGAATCGGGAAGCATTAAATGGAAAGTAAAAAATAATACTCTTAAGTTTCTTTATGATACTGCTATTTATGTCCCAATTTCAAATGCTACATTAACCTGCTATTCGCAAAAAGACAGTACTGAATTATACAATGTCTCAGGAAAATACTATCCTGAACTTCAGCAGTTCAAAGGTACCAAAGGTATTGTTACCTGGGAAAAAGCCGGATATTCACATAAAGATGTTTTTGCTGAACTAACTGATTATTCAATTAATATGGTAAAAAGTAGTTTCGTTGTTGATTCTGCGAAACTTACGCATATTACCTATTTTAAAGAACCGGTATCTGGCTTACTTGCCGACCAGGCCATCAGCTTTGCCGATAAGGATAAGGCTACATTTCCTCGTTTTGAGACTTACGCAAAAGAATTTAAAATCAAAAATATCTATAAAGGGGTTAATTATGAGGGTGGACTCGCATTTGAAGGAGCGAATGTAAAGGGAACCGGTAAAAATGCCGTCCCTGCGAAAATCAATCTATTCAGAAACGATACTCTTTATCTCAGAATCCGTTCAAAAGAATTTCTTTTCTCTAAAACCGGTTTAAGCAGCCAGGAAGCTGCCATGTCATTGTATCTGGATAAAGATTCGATTTACCATTCTAACCTTGGGTTTTCGTACTTCACAGCAACCCGACAGGTAAATCTTTTCCGTACAAACAATCCTGTCTCGAAGAGTCCGTACTTCGATTCCTTCCACAGCCTGGACATGTATTTTGAATATTTGTCATGGAACATGAACGAATCGAAAATTGTTCTTTCACATGCGAGAGGCGCTTCGCTTGGACAGGCGCAATTTGAATCAACATCCTTCTTTAATTCAGACTACTTTTTGCAACTGATGGGTATAGATGATTACCATCCTCTTAACCGTTTAACAAAATTTGCAGAATGGTTTTATTCAGAGACTTTCCCTGTAGCAGAATTTGCCAAATGGCTTGATAAGCCTGTGGAGGCGGTTACAGGATTATGCATTGACATGGCAAATAAAGGTTTCATCTTTTATGACCGGACTAATAACGAGGTCACAATAAAGAAAAAAACCAAAGACTTCCTCGATTTTTTTGCAAAAAGGAAGGATTATGATATCATCAATATTGTAAGCGAAACAAAAGCTCCTACGGATAACGCAATTCTGGACCTGAAAAAATACGGACTGACAATATTCGGTGTAACAGGTGTTCTTCTGAGTGATTCTCAGAAGGTCGCAATTTATCCCTATAATAAACAACTTAATATCGGGAAAAACAGAGATATTAGTTTTGATGGCGTTGTTGAGGCAGGTTTGTTTACTGTTTACGGGCACAAATTCTCGTTTAGCTATGATACTTTCAAGATAAAACTTCAAAAAATCGATTCCATTAAAATTTCAGTAGAGACTGAGAAGAAGGATAAGATGGGTAATCCAGTTATTGAAAATGTAGACAACCTCATTCAACTTGGAACTGCAGAACTATATATTGATAATCCGAATAACAAATCAGGATTAAAAAGTCTTAAACAGTATCCGATCATAAATGCTACATCCAACTCATATATATTCTACGATAAGATATCTGGTCTTGAGGGAGTTTACAAACAGGAGGATTTCTATTTCAAGGTTGATCCCTTCATCTATGAAAATATAGATCATTATACAAACCAGGATATGAAACTTTCAGGAGAATTTGTGGGAGGAAATATTCTCAAACCGATGAAGCAATATCTTGTTATACAGGAGAATAACTCATTGGGATTTAATATGACCGTGCCCCCTGAAGGAATTGAGATGTATAACAGCAGGGGTAAATTATACAATTCCCTGAGTATGAGTAATAAGGGACTTACCGGAAGCGGGACATTAAAGCACCTGACTTCAACAACAATCTCAGATGAGTTCAAATTCTTCCCCGATTCAATGATCACTCAGGCCTCTTCTTTCAATACTGAAAAAGACTCAACCGGATTATTCCCTGTTCTTAACATTAAGGATGTAGCAATTAAATGGCTTACTAAAAAAGATGAATGGATTGCCACCAATGAACCCGGCAAAACATTTAATATGTTTGGAAACGGAACGACACTTGACGGCAGTTTAAGTCTGTCTCCTGCAAAACTAAACGGTTCAGGAGTGGTTAATTTAACCGATTCAAGGATCACTTCAAATCTGTTTAGTTTTGCTGCAAATTCTATTAGAGCCGATACAGCCGATTATACACTTAAATCGCTTTCCACAAACGGTTACTCTTTTATAGCTGAAAATGCCAATACCGAAATCAATTTTAACCAGAGAATGGCACATTTCAGATTAAATACCGATTCATCAGTCGTAAAATTCCCTGAGATACAGTATATCTGTACCATGACTGATTTTACTTACAATATGGAAAATCGTATACTCAGTATGGAACAAAAGGGAAAGTTGAACACTCCTCTGTTAACAACAGATAAGCTCCTTAAGCTAGACTACGCTAAACTTGATAAGCCGACCTTCTTTGCAACAAACAATATCTCTGATACGGTTGCTTTTTCATCATGGAAAGGGAGTTATCATCTTGATCAGGAGTATATTGAAGCTGATAACATAAATTACATCCATATTGCTGATGCACTTATTCAACCTGAAAACGGGAAAATAGTAATTGGCAGGAGGGCTAAAATAGAGCAGATGCAAAATGCCACAATAGCTCTTAACCACAGGCATATATTACATTATGCCAAGATTGATATTGAATCTACCAAACAATATACCGGTAGTGCTGTGTACGATTATGTAGATGAGAATAAAGAGATCCAGCATATTAATTTCCCGGTTTTGGAGGTCGACACCTCAACTACAAATGCAAGAGGATATATACCTGCATCCCAGAAATTTCTGCTTAGCCCGGCATTTTCCTTTACAGGCGATGTTACTCTCTCAGCCAGAGCTGATAATCTTACGTTTACGGGAGCTGCAGGAGTTTTGCATGGCTGCAATACCCTTGTTAGTTATCCGATTAAGTTCAAATCACAGATCGATCCAAAAAATGTCATTATCCCTGTAAGTGATAAGCCAAGAGATATGAATGATAATCTTATTTTTTCGGGCTCTTTTATAAATACTGATTCTATTCATATATATCCGGCTTTCCTTTCAGCGCAAAAATCCTGGACCGATGTTGCTCTGGTGAATTCCGGTGGTTGGCTTTACTATGAAAAGACAAAAGGCAGATACTTAATCGCTTCCCGCGAAAAGCTGATTGATCAGACTCTTCCGGGAAATATGATTGCATTTGACAAGAACTTTTGTGTCTTATCAGGTGAAGGGAATATTGATTTCGGTGCAAAACTTGACCTGGTTAAACTGAGCAGCGCAGGTAAAGTAATCCATGGCATCGATTCAGGGAAGGTAAATATTAATGCTATCCTGGCCCTGGACTTTCATTTTTCAACCGAAGCTCTCAGAGTAATGGCAGATGAGTTCAGATTTATGCCTTCCCTTAAACCAGTTAATCTGAATACAGATCTGAATAACAAGGGGATGAAGGATCTTCTGGGAACAAGTGTTGCAACACAATTAAAAGAAGAGATGGATCTGTTTGGAACGTCAAAGAACCTGCCTAAAGAATTTACCTACGAACTTTTGCTTAATGATGTAAATATGTTCTGGAATGAATCTACATCATCATTCAGATCGAGCGGTAAAATCGGAATCGGATTTATAGGACCTCAACCGATAAATGTATATGTCGATGGCTATATAGAAATTCAGCGAAGAAGATCGGGAGATATGATTGATATCTACCTTAAAGGAGATGCATCTACCTGGTATTATTTCTCTTATTTCAAAGGGGTGATGATGACGCAGTCGGGAAACAATAATTATAATACGATTATTGCCAAAACGAAACCAAATGATCGTAAAGATCCTGAATCTTCGACAAAAGTGTCATATACTTATATGATTGCAGTTGAGGACCGGCTTTCCAGGTTCCTGCATAGAATGTCGGAAAATAATGCTGAAGATAATCAGGCAGACCCTAATAGTCCTGTAAAATGATTTTGCCCCTCTCTCCAAGTTCAATCAGTTCCAGATCGTGAATTCTTTTTCCATTTATCTGAAACCTGATCGCTGTCATATATTTTTGAAAACCGTTATACCCTGCCGCCCCGGGATTCATATATAAAAATCCGGCTTTTTTATCATACATAACCTTTGCTATATGAGAATGTCCGCAAATGAAAAGATCAGGAGGATTTTCATATATTGCAGGTAATACTTTCCGGTCATAATGACCGGGGGTTCCGCCAATATGAGTGATCCAAACCCGGGTCTCTTCAACCATAAAGATCAAATTCTCCCTGTAAACTGTTCTGACAGCGGCATTGTCAATATTTCCATAGACGGCTTTCAATGGTTTAAATGCTGCAAGTTTATCGGCTGTTTCCATATTACCAATATCTCCTGCATGCCAGACTTCATCACATTCGGCAAAATGATCAAAAAGCCGTGGATGTATCCAGCCATGAGTATCTGAAAGAAGACCTATTTTCATATATAATTTTTTACCCCCCAACCCCCCAAATGGGGGGCATCTAAAGTTATATCTGTTTTTTAACCCTCCATATGGGGGGAAGGGGGGTTGAAACAGCAAAGGTTTTAACAATAGTGCATAAATATAAGTTCAAATTCTCTAATTTTGTATAAATTGGTCCCCATGCAGATATTTTATGCCCCAGATATAAATGGCAATTCCTACACGCTGGACGAAAAAGAGTCAAAGCATTTGATCAGGGTATTAAGAATGACAAAAGGCTCCAATGTCCGGTTGATTGACGGTAAAGGGAATCTGTATGAAGGAATCATCAGCAATCCGGATCATAATAAATGCACAATAGATATTACAGGAAAAATTAAAGATTTCGAAAAAAGAAATTACAGACTTCATATTGCTATTTCCCCATTAAAGAATCCTGAACGATTTGAATGGTTTGTAGAAAAGAGTGTTGAGATCGGAATAGATGAGATTACCCCGCTGATATGCAAAAACACTGAGAAACCGGGAATTAAGAGTGACAGAGTGAATAATCTTATAATCTCGGCAATGAAACAATCTCTTAAAGCAAAAAAAACTATCCTGCATGAACCACACAGTTTCAAGGATTTTATAAGCAGTGATTTAAACGGAATCCGGATGATCGCGCACTGTGATCCTTCAACAGAAAGAAAGAAGATTTCTGAAGCGTGTTCAAAAAATGCAAACTCAATAATACTTATTGGACCCGAAGGTGATTTCAGCAGAGAAGAGGTTACTTCTGCAATAACCATGGGATTTATCCCTGTTCATCTTGGGCCAAGCCGTTTAAGAACAGAAACGGCAGGTGTCGCTGCCTGCCATTCCATCTACGTTATTAATCAGTGAAAGTACATTTTATCTGGTATTAAAGTTAAGCAGTTCTCCAATCTTTTGCTTAGGAATTTTGTACAATTCCGTGAAACGGCATTTCTTACATGAAACGAATGTAAATCTCCTGTTATGAAATTCGAACATTCTTGTCCAAATGCTACCAACTGTCCACATTTCACCAATTTCATACTCTTTATTGCCACATTTCGGGCAGCTAAATTTTAATATCTGGTCCATTATTCCTCCTTTTTAAGATTTTCTGACCTTGATTTCCATCTGCCTGATTTTCGAAGTGCCTGATCAAGAATGTATTCAATCTGGCCATTAGTGCTGCGAAACTCATCAGCAGCCCATTTCTCCAAAGACTTCAGCTTCTCAGGGTCGATCCTGAGGACAAATGGTTTTTTCTCACTCATTTTAGGAATTCAAAGTTCCGGTATTCACAATTGGTGTAGCGTCTTTATCGCCACAAAGAACAACCATAAGATTGCTCACCATAGCAGCTTTCTTCTCTTCATCAAGTTCAACAATTTTTTTAAGGGATAGTTGTTCCAGGGCCATCTCAACCATTGATACTGCACCTTCAACAATTTTAAATCGTGCCGATACAACTGCCGAAGCCTGTTGTCTTCTAAGCATGGCATTTGCGATCTCTTCGGCATAGGCAATATAGTTGATCCTAGCTTCAATAACTTCAATACCACAAATCTGCAACCTTTCCCTTATCTCCTTTTCAAGCTCATTGTTTACTTCCTGGCCACCGCTTCTGAGAGCAATAACAGCATCGTGATCCTCAAAGTTGTCGTATGGATATAAGCCTGCCAATTTACGAAGGGCAGCATCGCTCTGTACTAATACAAAATGCTGATAATCATCAACATCAAAAACTGCTTTATATGTCTCGGCCACCCTCCAAACCAGCACCAAACCAATTTTAATAGGGTTACCGATTTTGTCGTTAACCTTAATCGGGTCACTGTTAAAGTTTCGGGCGCGAAGCGATATTCTTCTTTTAAAATATAAAGGGTTAACCCAGAAAAATCCATTTTCCCTGATAGTTCCTTTATATGCCCCAAACAAAACCATAACACATGAACCGTTTGGATATACTACCGTAAATCCAAGGACTGTAAAGACAAACAGCAGTGTGAGAATTAAACCAATCCAGATAGATTGGTAAGCGAATCCGGCAATTGCGCCACCAAGGAATAAAACTGCCATCAGCAGCGCCAGATAACCCGAAATGGGTTTTACAGTAAATTCTTGTTTCATAGGATATGATATTATTTCAAGTTTAAAAAATCAAGAATAAAACTTTATAATCGTTATGTTAATGCCGGGCAGGCAATTTTTTTATCCATCATTTTTCTCAGATTAAGCAGAGCATTTCTCATGCGTCCGAGAGCGGTGTTGATACTTACATCGGTTATAACCGCTATCTCCTTAAAACTTAATCCAGTATAATGTTTCAGGATAACCACTTCTTTCTGGTCAACAGGCAGACGGTTGATCATATTTCTTACATCATGATGCATCTCTCTTTTTATCATGTCATCTTCAACGTTATCTTCAGCAAAACTTGTTGAATTAAAGAGGTCAGATTCGTAATTGTCGTTCGAAATGGTATTCATCTGTTTAACCAGGCGGAAATGGTCAATAATCAGATTATGAGAAATACGTTTTACCCACGAGATAAATTTGCCGTTGTCGGAATATTTACCTTCTTTAATAGATTGGAAAACTTTAAGTAAGGTATCCTGAAGGATATCTTGGGCCAGACTAATATCACGTATATAATGTCTTATATAGCTAGACACGTTGAGCTTATCCCTGTGTGTCAGTTGTTCAAAACATGACTTATCATCTTTTGTGGAATCAAGTATTGTGTTGGGTAATAATTCCTGTTTCAAAATATATGATATTATTTTAATATCACAAAGATATTGTTTTAATTTCATATATCAAAAAAAAACACAGGAAAAATTCCTGTGTTTTTTTAGAATCTTAAACTTTTTTCCTGATTTTCTTTATCAGGCACGTTGTCAAACTTCTCCCCGGAACTACTTTTATGCTCCGGAGAAGGGCAATCACATTACAGAATTCAGTGTTTAAACCCATTGCATCTTCTATCAGATCTATGTCTTTAACCTTGATATCCCTGTATGTGATAAAAGGAGTAGAAATTAATCCCATAGGCTTCATGTTTCCAGTTTATATGAAAACGGCCCCGATATAGGTATTATTGTATTTCTTTTATTTTAAAATTCAATTCTTAAACAGAATCTCCTTTTATCATTGCTCTTTGCCTTAAACCGTTGTGACTTTATTCCGTAAGCTCCCGGTTCAGTTCAGTGTCAGGCTGATGTTTTTCTCAACCATTATTCTCCTCATGTTAATTAGGGCATATCTCATCCGGCCAAGAGCAGTATTTATGCTTACATCGGTTATATCAGCGATTTCCTTAAAGCTTAACCCTGCATAATGCCTGAGGATTACTACTTCCCTTTGGTCATCAGGCAAATGGCTGATCATATTTCTGATATCCTTTTGAATCTGTTTTTTTATCATATCATCCTCCACATTGTCTTCAGCAAACGATTTTGAATTAAACAGATCAGATTCATAATTGTCGTTTGAAACAGTGTTCATTTGCTTGATTCTGCGGAAATGATCAATAATAAGGTTATGAGCTATACGCATTACCCAAGAAATAAATTTTCCATTATCGGAATATTTACCCGCTTTAACAGATTGGATCACTTTAAGGAAGGTATCCTGGAAGATATCTTCAGCAAGTGCCTGATCGCGTATATAAAGACTTATATAAGCGAAAACCTTGTTTTTATGACGGTGGATTAGCTTTTCAAAACACGACTGCTCACCTTTTATAAACCTCAGAATCAGTTCATAATCGGAAATCGATTTATTCATAACTCTCTCTTTTAATTAACTAGAGTAGAGATATTCTATAGGCAGTCTGTTTTTAGTTAGTATCTATTCGAAATACAAAGAAAGTAATTTTTTTGATTTGAAAGTATTACTTTTGGTCTTTAACAGAAATTTAACACATTTTTTAAAGGATCAGATATGGAGGGTTGTATTGAAATCAAGGGGGCAAGGGTACATAATCTGAAAAATATCTCGCTCAAAATTCCCAGAAATAAACTTGTTGTGATAACCGGGGTATCGGGTTCAGGAAAGTCATCCCTGGCTTTCGACACTATTTATGCTGAAGGACAAAGAAGATACGTTGAGAGTCTCTCTTCTTATGCACGTCAGTTCCTTGGCCGGATGAATAAGCCCGAGGTTGATTTCATTAGCGGTATCCCTCCTGCTATTGCAATTGAGCAGAAAGTAAATTCACGAAATCCACGTTCCACAGTTGGAACATCAACGGAAATATATGATTATCTGAGACTTCTCTTTGCCAGAATCGGTAGAACATATTCACCTGTATCAGGGAAAGAGGTCAGGAAACATAGCGTTGACGATATAGTTGATTATCTTTCCGTTCTGCCTGAAGGAACAAAAGTGATTATTACATCTGCTGCGGAGATACCGCAAAACATAAATGTTTCAGAATATCTTTTATTCCTTGAAAAGCAGGGATTTAACCGGATAGAATCTAACGGTGAACTCANNGATAGTTTCAGCCGGGCTGCCGACTCTGCTCAAACAGCATTCCAGACCGGCAAAGGATATTGCCAGGTAGTTATACCTGATGAGAAAGGCGTTATAAGGGAAAGCTTCTCGAATAAATTTGAAGAGGATGGTATCCTTTTTGAGGAGCCGTCGGAATATTTATTCAGTTTTAATAACCCTATAGGCGCCTGTCCGGTATGTGAAGGATACGGCAAAATTATTGGTATAGACGAAAATCTTGTTATACCTAACCAGAATCTCTCTGTCTATGAGGAAGCAATTGTATGCTGGAAAGGCGAAACAATGAAAAAGTGGAAAGAGAGACTGGTTGCCAACGCTGGATTATTCGATTTCCCGATACATAAACCGTTTTATCAGCTTACTGATGAACAGAAGAAGCTTTTGTGGAAAGGAAATAAATATTTTTATGGCATCAACAGGTTCTTTCAACATCTTGAGGAGAAAAAATTTAAAATTCAATACAGGGTACTGTTAAGTCGTTATCGCGGAAAGACAATATGTCCCGAATGCAGAGGATCGAGATTGCGTAAAGAGGCCGGGTATGTAAGGGTTGGGGAAAAAACAATTCAGGAATTGGTTTCATTACCCGTCGGAAAGTTGTTCGGGGTCCTTTCAGTAATTGAGCTTAATGAAACAGATGCAAAAGTTTCTGAAAGATTAATTAAAGAGATAACCGTACGTCTGAGGTTCCTGATTGACGTCGGCCTGCCATATCTCACCCTCGACAGACTTTCTTCATCGCTATCAGGAGGTGAGTCGCAGAGAATAAACCTGTCAACATCATTAGGCAGTAATCTGGTAGGCTCGATGTACATTTTGGATGAACCAAGTATCGGGCTTCATCCGCGTGATACAAACCTTCTGATCAAAGTATTGAAAGAACTCAGGGATCTGGGTAATTCAGTTCTTGTTGTTGAGCATGAAGAAGAGATTATAAGAGCTGCCGATGAAATAATCGATATGGGACCGGAAGCGGGCAGACTGGGTGGTGAGCTAGTTTACCAGGGGGGACTCGATCTGACTACGGCAAATAAGTCTCTTACTGCCAGCTATCTTAGCGGCAGGCTGATTGTGCCTGTTCCTAAAGCAAGAAGAAAATGGAACAGTTATATTGAAATCAAAGGCGCAAGGCAGAATAACCTAAAAGGAATTGATGTAAAGTTCCCTCTTCACACCATAACAGCAGTCACAGGAGTAAGCGGATCGGGAAAATCAAGCCTGGTATCAGACATATTATATAAGGTGTTGTCTGACAAGATTAACGGGACCAATTTAAAACCGGGTCAGTACAGAGACATTACAGGTGACACAGCCACGCTGACAGGTATTGAGCTGGTTGATCAGAATCCTATAGGAAGATCGAGCAGATCAAATCCGGTTACATACCTTAAAGCGTATGATGAAATCCGTAAACTATATTCTGAACTCCAGGCTTCGGTTCAAAACAACTTTAAAGCCTCACATTTCTCATTTAACATTGAAGGCGGGAGATGTGAAGAGTGCCAGGGCGAAGGGATAATACGGGTTGAGATGCAGTTTATGGCCGACGTGGAACTAACGTGCGAAAGCTGCAAAGGTATGAGGTTCAGAAGGGACATACTCGAAGTAAAATATCATGGAAAAAACATTTATGATATGCTTGAGATGACCATTGATGAAGCAATTGATTTTTTTACCGCACATCAGGGAAAAAGTGAGAAAAGGATCATAGAGAAACTGAAACCGCTTTCAGATGTTGGACTGGGATATATCAAAATGGGACAGTCGTCGAGTACTTTGTCAGGTGGTGAAAGTCAGAGAGTAAAACTGGCTTATTTTCTTAGTCAGGAACGGGCTAACGGGCATATATTATTCATATTTGACGAGCCGACGACAGGTTTGCATTTTCATGACATTAACAAACTTCTTAAATCTATAAATGCACTTGTTGATCATGGGCATTCTGTACTATTGATCGAACACAATCAGGAGGTAATAAAGAGTTCCGACTGGGTTATTGACCTTGGGCCTGAAGGTGGTGAGGAAGGCGGATGGGTAGTTTTTGAAGGCAAACCAGAGGATCTGGCAAAATGTAAAGAATCATATACCGGCAGATATCTGGCGCCAAAACTGGCAAAACATGCATAAAACATATACCGACATTGCATGCAACGTCAGTACAAAAAGATATCTAATGGATTTTATTTTTTGATTTTGAATCCGAACATTATTGCAACACAACCACTTGCCGGTGTTTCACCCGGTTTATTAAATGAGTTAACTTTTACTACAATTTTAAGCTGCTGACTGGATTGCAGCTTGAAATCCCATGTTTTGGCATAGTTGGCATCCTTATTCGAATAGAGTACATTTTTATTTGCATCGAGTACTCTGAATTCTACCTCAGGAAGTTTATCTTCTCCGCAAATAGAGACCCTGTATTCCATATCGGAATAAAACGTTTTGTACAGTTCAGCCTCTTCGCCTTCAACAAGTATAGCAGCATGATAGTTTCCATCATGTGTATATGCGCCCAGTTCGGGGATACAAACCTTTTTAGCGAATGCTTTGCACTGAGCATCAATATTAAGAGTTGTTGTAACTATAATTAATGCCAGTATCGGAATTATTCTAGATATTCTCATAGGGTTAGTTATTTACGAATGTCTTTCTTATCTCAGCAACTGTTATAGAGAGTTCTTTGAATACTTCAGGGGTCATATCAGTTTTAATTTCTGATTTGAGAACTGTGGTATTTGATGCCTTGTCAAACTCCGGTCTTATTTTTGAAGTTGTAATTTTGATTTTGTCAAAAACCACTTTAAGCTTTTGAACCTGAACTATAAGGTCATCAACTGCCGGATTTCCTTTGCTACTCTCAAGCAAATTGATAAGTATATCGATTGAAAGTTTCTGATCAATAATCCTGCCGACAAGTTTGTTTCCATTAAACTCCTTCATATCAACAAGTTGAGTCGAAATGTATAATCCTTCGAACCAGCCACCTACCAGTACCATTGCTGCGATTGCTGGTTGACCATTATCCGAGAGATATGAATTAGAGTTCATGAAAGTCTCACTCACTATCTCCATAATAACTTCACTGTTATTGATATTCTCCTCGAGTTTGTCGATCTGTGACTGTTCAATTGCCTTAAGAATACCCAGCCCGTCAGCCATTTTCTTGGCAGCATTCATATAGTCAATAATCAATTGGGTCTGTTCATATAAACTGGCAAAACTTAAATCGCAGGTATAAATTCCCAGATTAAGAGCCATGCTTTTATTCGTTACATAACTATTTATATTACCAACAGGATTGAGCAGCGCCTCATCAAACCTCGCTCCTGCTGATTTTATAAGCATAGCTGATTCGAGCGGTGAGGGTAGTGCATTAAATATTTTTTCTGCCTGNNCATTAAAACTACCATCAGTATTTTTGAACAAATTCCATATTTTTTATTCATGGTATAAATATTTAATTGTCAAACCTATTTCACGACTAAATTAGTACAATATTTTTATTTTTCAAAAACAGCTTTAACAAATTGATGGTATTTCTAACTTTGTTTCAAATAATATAATTATGATAAAATCAGACAAGAAGATCAAATTGTTGAATGAAATACTTAATAAAGATAATAATATTGTGATAACTGAAGCTATAGAATTGCTTCGTCAGGAAAAGCCATTTAAAGGTGCCATTGGTTTGCTTACAGCATATTACGATAAAACTGATGATTTTTCAATCAGAAAAACTATTACCGGTTTCATGAATGATCTTAAGGATCAGTCTGTCTGCCAGGAGGTTATTGAAGAGATAAGAAAACAATGGAAATCTGATACAATAAGTATGTTAGTATCTTCATGCTGGCAATCGGGGCTCAACTATTCAAATTTTTCTCTTAATCTGGCAAAAGTATTTCTGGAAGGAGATTATATAACTGCAATTGAATGTCTTACGGTAATTGAGGAGTCAGTTCATAATCTTAGCAAAGAGACAAGAGTTAAAATATTGAAAATGATTGAGGAGAGCCCGGTTACCCAAATCACTGAAAAGAAGGAACTTATGTTGGAATTAGTTTCAATACTAGAAAGATAAGTTGGAATGGCTCAGGGCTCAGAATATATAAAAGTTATTATAAATTCCTTTCACCGAAAATTAAGCTTCCGATTCTTACCATAGTACTGCCTTCCTGAACTGCAAGTTCATAATCACCTGACATACCCATAGAAATTTCCTTAAAGTAAGATTCTGATTTAAAGTAGCTCTCTTTTAGCGATTGAAAACAATCTCTCAGGTATCTGAATTCCTTTTTAACCTGATTAGTGTCAGATGTAAATGTAGCCATCCCCATAACACCATAGATCCTTATATTTCTCAAATTTGATATATTACATGATTGAAGATTTTCACACAATTCTTTCATTGAAAATCCGAATTTTGTCTCTTCAGTTGCTATATGAATCTGCAGAAGGCAATCGATAACCCTGTTTATTTTCAGAGCTTCCGAATTAACAGTTACCAGGAGTTTGTAAGAATCTATGGATTGTATCATAGTTATAAATGGTACGATATATTTTACCTTATTGCTCTGAAGATGTCCGATGAGGTGCCATTCAATATCCACAGGAAGCAGGTCCTTTTTATTGAGAAGTTCCTGAACCCTGTTTTCTCCGAAACATCTTTGCCCGGTATTGTAAGCTTCAATAATATCATCAGCAGGCTTGGTTTTCGATACTGCAACAAGCTTAACAGCTGAGGGAAGCTTCAGTTTAAGATTAGAAATATTTTCTCCTATTGAGGTCATTATTTAATATGCTTAAAACAAAAATAGAAAAATAGCTATTGCATCTGGAGCATATGGGAGTTTATTTCTCTGTGTAATTCATTGTTCCACTGTGTACCTCTCCCGTCTAAGCAGGACAAGTTGTGTAAGTTCTTATTTTTTTGTTACACAGAGAACCACAGAGAAGACACAGAGAGCCACAGAGAAAAGAATCAGTCAAGAAGATGTATTACGAGTCCACTGCGGAGTTTTGGTTCAAACCAAGTAGATTTGGGAGGCATAATGTTACCTGAATCTGCTATAGTAATTAGTTGGTTCATTGATACAGGGTAAAGTGCGAATGCCACTTTCATCTCACCACTGTCGACCCTCTTCTTAAGTTCACTTAGACCACGTATGCCACCGACAAAATCGATACGTTTCGACCTCCGGAGATCCTGAATGTCAAGTATTGGACTGAGTATCTGGTTTGTAAGTATCGTTACATCAAGGACTCCGATAGGATCGTTATCATCGAATGTAACGGTTTTTGCAGTAAGGCTAAACCATTTCCCGTCGAGATACATTGAGAAGTTATGAAGTTTCTTCGGTTTAAAAATTTTGATTCCTTTTTCTTCAATGACAAATCCGCATTCCAGCCGGGTCAAAAATTCCCCGGCTGACAGCCCATTCAGGTCTTTAATAATTCGGTTATAGTCAATGATCTGTAACTGATCAGCAGGGAAATGCACTGCCAGAAAAAAGTTATATTCTTCAGTTCCTTTATGGGACGGATTTTTCTCCCGTTTCTCTTTCCCTACAAGTGCTGCAGCAGCTGTTCTGTGATGACCGTCAGCAACATAGGTATATGGTATCTTTTCAGCAAACAGTTTTTCGATAAGTTTGTTTATTTCCGGATTTTTTATAACCCAGAAATGATGACCAAACCCATCTTCTGCTACAAAATCATATTCAGGTTTTTCCTTGCTGACAATATTTTCAACAATATTGTCAATCTCTTTAACCGGAGGATAGGTGAAAAATACCGGTTCAATATTGGCATCATTTACACGGACATGTACCATTCGGTCCTGTTCTTTATCAGTACGGGTAAGTTCATGCTTTTTGATAATGCCATTTAAGTAATCATCGACAGATGCGCATCCTACAATTCCGTACTGAGTCCGCCCTTTCATCGTTTGTGCATAGATATAGAAGTGTGGCGTTTCATCCTGAACCAGCCAGCCCTTTTTCTGCCAGTTCCTGAAATTCTCAACTGACTTGTCATATACCAGGTCTGAATGAGTATCAATGTCCGAAGGAAGGTCAATTTCAGATCTGGTTATATGAAGAAGCGAACACTCTTTCCCCTTCGCCATTTTTCTGGCTTCCTCAGTATTCATCACATCATAAGGCAAGCAAGCCAGATCTTCTGCCAGAGCACGAGGGGGCCTTAACCCCCTGAAAGGTTTAAAAACTGCCATTTATCATAACATATTAAGCACTACTTGTTTACTCTGTATTTTTCGTTCCCTGTTTTGAAAAAATCGACAATCTGCCTGGCAGCAGCAAGGCATGCATATAGATTTGCTTCCTCTGTATTGGCTCCCATTTTCTTTTCAGTAAATATAAAGCGCCCCATATATTTTTTCTTAAAAGAGGCTATACAATCAGGTGCCACATCAGCAAGATACTGAAAATCTGGCCGTTCTTCAAATATTTTAAGAAGAGCTTCCTCGTCAAGAACCTCTTTTCTTGCCGTATTAACAAGAACTGCATTCTTAGGCATTCTCTTCAACAGATCATAACCGATTGATTTATTTGTTTTTTCATTTGATGGCATGTGCAGGGAGATATACTGGCATTTGGAATACAATTCCTCCGTTGTATTACAGACTTTAACACCATACTTCTTAATATCTTTTTCTATAACGAAAGGATCAAAGGTATAAACATCCATCCCGAATCCTTTAGCTATTTCGGCAACATGTTTTCCAACATTTCCGAAGGCATGAATTCCAAGTGATTTTCTTCTGAGCTCAGTTCCCGATTTTCCGTTGAATCTGCCGCGAGCCTGAGAAAGCATCAGAGCAAACGCCAGCTCAGCCACAGCATTTGCATTTTGACCCGGCGTATTCATAACTACCACATTGTGAACAGTGCTTGCAGCCAGATCGATGTTTTCATAACCGGCACCTGCGCGGATAACGATTTTAAGTTTTTTTGCCGCATCTAGTACATCTGCTGTAACAAGATCGCTTCGGACAATCAGAGCGTCAACATTCTCAACAGCTTTGATCAGATCCGAATGGTTCTTATAGTTTTCGAGTAACGCCAGTTCATAACCTGCAGCCTCCGTAACCAGTTTAATCTGGTTAACAGCAACAGGAGCAAAAGCTTTTTCTGTAGCTACAAGTACTTTCATAATGAGGTTCTTTTAAATATTAACTGATACCCATATACTCTTTAAAATTCTTATAAATCAATATTTTAATTAGTTAATTTATTAATTCAAACTCCTTCATTATACTGACAAGAGCTTCGACGCTTTCTTTCGGAAGAGCATTATAAGTTGAAGCACGGAACCCACCTGTTGAACGGTGACCTTCAATACCCAGCATTCCTTTTGATTTGGCAAACTCGGCAAACGGTTTTTCAAGATCTTTATACTCCGGCGCCATAACAAAACAGATGTTCATCAGAGATCTGTCTTCAGGGTCCGCAATTGTAGGTTTGAATAATCTGTTCCTGTCAATCTCATCATATAAAATTTTTGCTTTTTCAATATTCTTCTTCTGAATAGCTTTCACTCCACCGATATTTTTAAGCCATGTTAATGTCTGTTGTGCAGCAAATATTGTAAAGACCGGAGGAGTATTGAACATCGATTCACCTTTAATATGTACTTTGTAGTCGAGCATGGATGGAATCGGTCGGGATACTTTCCCAAGAACATCTTCTTTTATGACAACGAAAGCCATTCCGGCAGGCGCAAGGTTCTTCTGTGCACCGCCATAGATAAGGGAATATTTTGAAATATCAACAGGTCTGCTGAAGATATCCGATGACATATCAGCAACAAGAGGTATTTTCACATCGAGATCTTTCTTAATCTCTGTGCCATAAATAGTATTGTTAGACGTTATATGAAAGTAATCTGCGTCGGCAGGAATTATGTAATTTTTTGGAATATAATTGAAAAGTTTTTCTTTTGAAGAAGCAACTTCAACTACCTCACCGAAAAGTTTTGCCTCTTTAAGGGCTTTGCTTGCCCACTCACCCGTATTCAGATAAGCAGCCTTTTTGTTCAGCATATTCATCGGTACCATTGCAAACTGCAAACTTGCTCCACCACCAAGAAATAAAACCTGGTAGCCAGCGGGTATTTCGAGTAATTCTTTGAAAAGCGCAATTGTGCCGTTTATGCAAGCAACGAATTCCTTGCTGCGGTGAGAGATCTCAAGTATAGACAATCCCGTACCTGCAAAATCTTTTATTCCTTCTATAGATTTATCGATTGTATATTGAGGGAGAATTGAAGGACCGGCATAAAAATTGTGTTTTTTCATAAAGGACTTTTTATAATTAATAATAGATAATTCCGAACCTGTAATTTACAAAAATAGATAATTTATTAGTTCGTCTGTCATTTAACATTAATCGGGAAAATTTAAATATCAGCAACCAGCGCCCCATTTTTCATAACAGGAATTTTATCGGTAAAATCAGATGTAAGACAAAATTCAATGCAATCATCAAGGTTTTTATCTCTCAGCCGTGTTCGCTGAGCTGCCTTCTCAATATACCCAGGCAGATCAGGGGATGCCAGCGACCATAGATCAATTGAAGCAGATGTCGAATCACAATTAGTTGTGTAACGGTTACTTCTCATAAGCATATCCGCTATAGCACCGGCACAAACAGTATCTTCAATATTGAACCTTTTTTTCCATCCTGCACACAGTAACAGGACATCATTATCCTGCTTAATGAGCCATTTTGTAAGAGCACCTATATTAAGGAACGATCCGATAACCGTCATAAAAGCCGATGATGCGAGCCTAATTATTCCTGTACCATTTGTAGTGCTGTAGACAATAGTTTTTCCACTAACTTTTTCTTTTGTAAAATTGAATGGAGAATTTCCGAAATCTGCAAAATCAAGTACAAACCCATCACGTTCTGCAGCCACTAAATAACCTTTTGACTTGTAATCTCTTGCCTCGGCCGCTTCAGGAACAGGGATGATAGAAACTGCTCCATTGGCAAAAGCTGTGCATATTGCTGATGAGGCNNATGTCCTTCAGCTTCATACAAAGCCGGAGAAAAACATGTTTCAAGTTTTCTTTTTGTCATATCCAACTTTATGATTTGGTCTGTTGTTATCTGCGAAAATCAGCGAGATCATCGGGAAATAAAAAATAGTATTCCCGCAGATTGCGCAGATCGTCGCTGATCTGAATTAAACCAACATGCTTATTTATTATAAATGGGAAGATCTACAATCTTTGCTTTCAGTTCCTTATTCCGTATTCGAATATATATATCAGTCCCAGTCTTCCAGTAACCTTTATTCAGGTATGCCATTCCGATTCCCTGTTTCATCATTGGGGACATTGTCCCAGAAGTAACTTCGCCGATAGGTTCACCCTTTTCGTTTACAACTTCATAATGCTGTCGGGGTATTCCTCTTTCCATCATCACAAAACCCTTCAGTTTTCTTTGTACCCCTTCCTCTTTCTGCTTCAATAACAGCGCTTTATCAATAAATTCCTTGCCGTTTGTAAATTTAGTTATCCACCCTAATCCTGCTTCGATTGGTGATGTCTGATCATTTATATCATTACCGTAAAGGCAAAAACCCATTTCGAGGCGTAATGTGTCGCGTGCGCCTAAACCTATAGGTCTGATATTAAATTCCTTACCAGCTTCAAAAACTGCTTTCCATAGCTTTGGTCCATCTTCATTCTTAACATATATTTCACATCCGCCGGCGCCGGTATAACCCGTTGTAGAGAATATCACATCATTGATTCCTGCAAAATCCAGAACCTTAAATGTGTAATATTCCATGTTCTCTACTGAAGTTTTTGTGAGCTTCTGCATAGCTTTCAGAGCCAATGGACCCTGTACCGCAAGCTGTGCGATATCATCTGATTCATTAATAAGATCTTTGCCTGATTTCAGTCCGAACCGTTCTGCATTCTTAACACACCAGTTCCAGTCTTTTTCAATATTTGCCGCATTTACTACCAGCAGGTATTTTTCAGTATTATATTTGTATACCAGAAGGTCATCAACAATGCCTCCTTTACCATTGGGAAAGCATGAATACTGAATCTTCCCGTCAATCAGGGCAGACACATCATTTGAAGTAATATATTGAAGAAATTTCAGAGAAGAAGGACCGGTAACCCAAAATTCGCCCATATGAGAAACATCAAAAACACCGACTCCTCTCCTGACCGTAATATGTTCTTCGTTAATTCCAAAATATTCTACTGGCATATTATATCCGGCAAAAGGAACCATTTTGGCTCCTGCCTCCTGGTGAAATTTAATAAAAGCTGTATTTTTCATCCAAACTTATTTTTAAAATATAAACAGGATCTGCAATCCTTTCAAGGAATCAGCAAAACAAATAAAAACTTTCCTTAAATAATCTGATGATTATCAGAATTCAAGGATCTTAAACTCAACTCTTCTGTTTTTAGCCCGACCAGCGCTGGTAGTATTATCAGATATTGGCTGTAATGAACCATAACCTCTGAATTCCAATCGTGAATGGTCGATACCTTTTTCAATCAGGTACTCAACAACAGCTTTTGCCCTGGCTTCTGAAAGCTTAAAGTTAATCGGTTCACTTCCTGTTTTATCAGTATGCCCGGATATTTCAATTTTCATCTGAGCATTCTCGTTCATAATGTTTAAAAGACGATCAAGTTCTTTATAAGAACCGGCAGTAAGTATAGATTTTCCTGTTTCAAACAAGATATTATTCAGTACGACTTTTTTGCCAACTCTAACCTTAATCATTTCAATATTAAGGG
The DNA here is from genome assembly GCA_003141495.1 of Bacteroidales bacterium. Classification (GTDB taxonomy): domain Bacteria; phylum Bacteroidota; class Bacteroidia; order Bacteroidales; family VadinHA17; genus LD21. Next base: position 60,298 of record PLMC01000088.1, on the reverse strand, counting down.
TATAATCTTCTTTTGCCCAATTATCAGGAACATCAATTCGTTTCATATCTGATAAAAATCCAGTGGCATGAAGATCAATCATATAAGATTTTTTTGCAGGAAGTTTCACGCTGTAACTACCATCCGCATCAGAACTGGCAGTAGTTCCAATAATTTCTCCGGATGAAATATTCTTGACATCAATTTTTGCCAGTATCGGTCCGCCTGTCTCGGAATCTTTCACTTTTCCTACAAGATAGACAGGCTGGTCTTGCGGTACAGACTGCACAGGTGGTGGCGGGGCTACTTGTTTTATTACTAAAACAGTATCCCTGATAATAACGGTATCGCGCTTAGGAGCCAGGGGTATTACAATTACAGGTTTGGGTGGCAGAATTTTTCCCTGATAAATATCAAACCCGCCAAATCCGCCACTGCGATTTGAAGCAAAATAAAATATACTGTCATGAACCGGGGAAGGATAATAAAAGATATCGTCCCATGGGGTGTTAACCGGGTAACCTAAATTTTTAACTGTGTCCCAGGCTCCGGACTTATTCTTTATACTATAAAAGATATCAAATCCACCAATCGAGTTATGACCCCGGGAGCTGAAAAACAGGGTATCTCCTGTTCTCGAGAATCTTACAGCCTCCTCATCATAAATCGTATTAATAATTCTCCCGGCATTTTGTGGTTTTGACCATTTCCGGTCGCTTATTTTTTTTATGAAATAAATGTCCTTACCACCAATATTATTTTTACCATGATCTGAAACAAAATAAATCTCGTTTCCTGACGGACTGAAAGTAAAAGATGTTTCGGATCCTCTGGTGTTAATGCCATATGGGATCTGTCCCGGAGTTTTCCAGGTACCTTTTTTGTTTATTGAAACCTTAATATCACCATTATTAGTGTAACCTTCGTAAACATAGAGCATGTCATTTGCAGAATTGATATAAAGAGGTGTCTCACAGTATTTTGTGGTAAGATCTTTCCCAGCTAAAGTTGATGATACCCAGGAACCATTGTCAAACCTTGAAATGAGGATGTTTTCATCAAATTTTGTGTCGGGATGACGTTTACCTGATTTCGGGAGTTCTCTTCTTGAAGCAAAATAAATTGTTTTTCCGTCAGCACTTAAAACTTCGGAATAGTCGTCGGAATTAGAATTGATATTCGGTCCCAAATTTTCTATAGAAATTCTCAGAGAGTCTTTAGATACGATCAAAGCAGAGTTGCATTCCTGAATACATTCCCGTGCCAATAAAATATTTTTTTGGCTTTTTTTCCCTGGCCCAGCCAGAAAAGCTGTGAATTTTTCGATAGCATCAGAATATCTTCCTGCATATTGGAGTGATCGTCCGGTAAGCAGAAGAGCATCTTCAGCAACATCCTTTTTAAGTTCAATAGCTTTCAGAAAAAATCCTGAAGCTTCTTCTCTTTTGTCTGAAAAAAGAGCCGATACGCCCGTTTTATAATTCAACTCGGCATTTGAACTATTATATACAAGAGCCAGCAAATATTCATTATAAGCATCATTGTACCAGATACCCTTTTCACCATAGTAAGCATCTCCATTAGCTACATGCTTCCATGCTTCTTCGAACCCTGGCTTACCATTTTTAAAATCCTTCCGACGAATAGACAAATCTGTCTGAGCCTCCAGAACCAAAGAACCAAGAAGAAATACCGAAATCATAGAGTTAAGAAAATATCGCATAGCATCCGGTTTTTATATCCATAAAAGTAGCACTTATTTCCTTTATCTAAAAAACCTTCTTTATATTAATAAGGTGGAAACTGTTCCGGGATAGACCAAAATATTATTATATTTGTTTAAAATTCTTTATTAAGATCGTTAACATTTTATCTCACTAATTATTATGGATTATAAATTCATAAACATGGAGTATCTTGATTCTGTATCAGGAGGAGAATCAGGCATCATTGAGGAAATAGCCGCTATCTTTAAAGAACAATCGGTTGAAATTTACAATGAGATGAAATCCCTCCTGGTAGCTAAGAATTATACTTCTCTCGGATTGCTGGCGCACAAAGCGAAATCGTCAGTTGCCATATTGGGTATGACCAGTCTGGCTGAGATGTTAAAAACATTTGAGCTCCAGGCCAGGGAAGGAAAAGAACCTCAATTGTACGAACATTATTTAGAAAGATTTAAAAGTGAAACTGAGGGAGCTATCCGGGAGCTTGACGCTATAATCAGTAACAGGTTAAAAGGGAAATGAATGATCAATATTGAAAAAAAGGATAAAATTGATATTATATCCTTCTCTGTCAATAAGATCAACGCTCTGATCATTGATGAAATCAGAGAAGGTATCCTTAAAGTATTTGATAATTCAAATTCAAGAGTAATAATTGATCTCAAAGGTGTAGAGTATATTGACAGCTCAGGTTTTGGCTGTTTACTGTCAGTCTTGAAAGCTGCAAAGAACAATTACGGTGTACTGAAAATTGCTAATCCGGAACCCAGAGTCACTGAGTTATTTGAAACACTTCACCTTAACACTGTTTTTCAGATATACCAGGATATTGAGACCTGTTTAAGATCGTTTAAATAAATCTTAATTTATTTCCCTTCTTTTCTGAAAGAAAGATGACCATCTTTTACATAAACCAAAATAGTTTCATCTTTTAAAACTTTGCCAGCTATAATTTCTTTAGACAATTCATTTATTATCTCCTTTTGAATAAGCCTTTTCACCGGTCTTGCTCCTAATTGCGGATCATAGCCTTTCTCAGTAAGCCAATCAAGGGCATCCTCTTTTACAACAAGTTTGAGGTTATATCCGGCGAGCATATGTTCTATATTGCCGAGCTGAATCTTCACTATCTCTTTTATCTGATTTTTATTTAAAGGTTTGAACATAACAATTTCATCAACTCTATTAAGGAATTCCGGTTTCAGGGTTCGTCTTAATAATGAAAATATTTCTTTTCTGAGAATTTCCTCTTCCTTTTCAGGCATTTTATTATCCCATTTATCCATTTGGTCTCTTATAATTTCCGATCCAAGGTTAGATGTCATAATAATAATGACATTTCTGAAATTCACAGTCCGTCCTTTATTGTCTGTAAGCCTGCCTTCATCAAGAACCTGAAGAAGAAGATTAAACAGGTCGGGATGTGCTTTTTCAATTTCGTCTAGAAGAACAACAGAATATGGTTTATGCCTGACTGCCTCAGTGAGTTGTCCTCCTTCCTCATAACCTATATATCCCGGAGGCGCACCAATAAGTCTTGATACAGAATGTCTCTCCTGGTATTCTGACATGTCGATACGTGTTAACAGATTTTCATCATTAAAGAGAAAACCTGCTAGAGCTCTTGCCAATTCAGTTTTTCCGACACCTGTGGTTCCAATGAAGATAAATGAGCCCAGTGGTTTTTTCTCGTCCTGTAAACCGGCTCTTGATCGTCTGACAGCATCAGCGACTGCTGTAATAGCTTCATCCTGCCCCACTACCCTTTTATGTAATTCTGCCTCGAGTTTCAATAACTTATCTTTTTCGCTTTCCAGCATCCTCGATACAGGGATCCCGGTCCATTTAGAGACAATGGCAGCGATGTCTTCCGACCTGACTTCTTCCTGAATCAGAGAACCTTTAGTTCTTTTCTTTTCGACGAGCTCCTTCAGTTGGGAAATCTCCTTTTCGAGTTCTACTATTTTTCCATATCGTATCTCAGCTACTTTTCCATAGTCACCACTTCTTTCGGCTTGCTCAGCTTCAAAGCGAAGAGATTCTACAGCCTCCTTTTTAGCCTGTACCTTCTCAATCATCTCTTTTTCAGACCTCCAGCCGGCTTTCAATTCATCCCTTTTGGATTGAGTATTAGCAAGTTCACGGGAGATTTTTTCTGCTTTTACGGTATCACCATCTCTTCTAACGGCTTCCTTTTCAATTTCAAGTCGTGTTATTGTTCTTTCAGCTTCATCAATCTCTTCCGGTACTGAATTCATTTCAAGTCTCAACCTTGAAGCTGCTTCATCAATAAGGTCGATTGCCTTATCCGGCAAAAACCTGTCAGTTATATACCTTGTAGAAAGATCTACTGCCGCAATGATCGCTTCGTCTCTGATAATAACTTTATGATGTGTTTCATATTTTTCACGAATACCTCTAAGTATTGAAATGGAATCCGCCCTGTCGGGTTCATCAACCATTACTACCTGGAATCGTCTCTCGAGAGCTTTATCTTTTTCAAAATATTTCTGATATTCACTTAATGTTGTTGCTCCTATTGCCCTCAGCTCCCCTCTTGCAAGGGCTGGCTTAAGGATATTGGCTGCATCCATTGCCCCTTCAGATTTCCCGGCTCCCACAAGGGTATGAATCTCATCAATAAAGAGTACTATTTCCCCGTTTGATCCGATAACTTCGTTCACAACTGATTTTAATCTTTCTTCAAACTCCCCTTTATATTTTGCTCCTGCAATAAGGGCTCCCATGTCGAGTGAATAAATAATTTTCGATTTGATATCTTCCGGAACATCTCCTCTTATTATCCTGTGGGCCAGTCCTTCAGCGATAGCTGTTTTACCTACACCGGGCTCACCTATAAGCAGCGGGTTATTTTTTGTACGGCGTGTCAGTATCTGCAATATTCGCCGTATTTCTTCATCTCTTCCGATAACCGGATCGAGTTTTCCTGACCGTGCTCTCTCATTAAGATTGATTGCNNCGCTGCTATCAACTCTTTCATTGTCACTCCATGATCCTTTAATATCTGAGCTGTCCTGTCATCCGTATCAAGGATTCCCATAAGCAAATGCTCTGACGAAACAAACTTGTCTTTCATACGTGAAGCATGGTCATTTGCCTTCCTGAACGCCTCCGATACTGTGGAAGATACATATGACTCTGCGCCGCTTACCTTTGGATATGAATCTACAAGTTTTTCTATTTCTTTTGCCAGAGAGACAATATTGACGCCCATTTTCCCGAATATGAAATCTGTCACGCTCTCCGCTTCGCTCATAACACCCATGAGGATGTGAGCACATTCAACAGACTGCTGGCCTTTTGCTCCGGCAATATCGAAAGCTTTCTGAACTGATTCCTGTGCTTTTAAAGTGAAATTGTTTAAATTCATAGAATTGTATTTTAATATCTGTATGCAAAATTGCTGCCAGCTCCTACTGACCTGAGTTTATTGTCGTTTTGGCATCATATTATCAGTCTTTTATGTCAATCTGACACCTCTTCTCCTGCCCCCCTTCCCGCGAAGCGGGAGAAGGGGTAATCATCTGTATATTAATTAGATGATACTATATTTTTGATTATATCTTTTGGAAATACAAAACACCGGTTCTTATTACATACCACGGTTTTTCAAGTCCCTCCCTCCTGGGGGAGGGATTTAGGGAGAAGTAAAAAAGAGCAGGAAGGAACAAAAACAAGAGTAAATTTAAAGCTATCTTTGGCCAAAATTAACCATTATGAGTAAAGTTTTATGGAAACCGGGAACGATGATCTATCCGTTACCGGCAGTAATGATCAGCTGCGGATCACTTCCTGAAGAGTATAACATATTTACAGTTTCATGGACCGGTACAATTTGTACTGATCCGGCAATGTGTTATATATCTGTAAGACCAGGTCGTCATTCATATAATATTATAAGAAAGAATGGTGAATACGTAATAAACCTGACAACAAAAACACTCGCATTTGCTACCGACTGGTGTGGTGTTAAATCGGGAAAAGATCACAGAAAGTTCTCTGAAATGGAACTAACTCCTATTCCGGCTTCTATAATAAAAGCTCCGATGATTAAAGAATCGCCGGTCAATATTGAATGTGTAGTAAAAGAGATCAAAGAGCTGGGATCGCACCACATGTTTATATCAGAAGTGGTAGCTGTAAATGCTGAAGAAAAATACATTGATAAGAACACCGGGCTTTTCAGATTAATTGACGCAGAACCTATCAGTTATGTGCATGGAAAATACTATGAAACAGGAAAATTAATTGGCAAATTTGGGTATTCAGTTGAGAAGAAAAACAAGAAGAAATAATACAAAAAACATTAATTAGGATTCTTTGTCCCGAATAACTAATTTCATATCTTCAAAGCGGGAATTATAAAAGTGATTTATTATGAGTGAGAAGATCCTGGAAACCCTTATGCAGCTGTTTGCGATTATTGCAAAACCTCAGAGTAACGATAAGGAAAGAAGAGGCGTTGTTGAGGTTTTTCTAAAACGCATGCTCAACCAGGAATTAGTGAAGAAATATCTCACCACATATGATGAAAAATTTGAAGAAGCAAGGAAAAAACTTGAAAAGAGCAGCACAGAAAGACGTGAAGGGGCCATAGCAATCAGGATCAGGAAGCTTTGTAAAGAGATCAACGAACAGGGTCAGCTCGATCAGGAACAGAGAATTGTAGTAGTTATACAGGTACTTGAATTCTGTAAATCGGGCGGACAGGAGGTAAGTAATCTTGAGATGGGTTTTATCAGTACGCTTGCGGAAGGATTGAATATTACGCTGGAGGAATATAATCTCATCGAAAGTTTTGTATTGAATTCATTTTCTAATATCCCGGAAACACCTGATCTTTTAATAATCAATGGGATTAAGAATTTCGAACATAAAGAGGCAAAACATGCTTATAAAGATTTACTGAAGGGTCATATCTGGATACTTTATGTACCGTCTGTTAATAAGTACTTTGTAAGGTTCAAAGGTTCCGGTGAACTTTCGATGAACGGACAGTTGCTCCAGGAGGATAAAGCTTATCCGTTCAGTCAAGGTTCATCTATCAAAGGGTATAAAATAACTCCTATTTATTACTGGGATGTTACAATGCAGTTCCTGAAAGAGGAGTTCAAAGCTTCAAGGGTAGTATATGAAGTAAATAATCTTGAATACCGGTTTAAAGGGGGAACTGTGGGCATTCATCACATGAGTTTCAAGGAAGAATCGGGCAGGATGGTTGGGATAATGGGCGCCAGCGGAGCAGGAAAATCGACTTTGCTTGGTGTTTTAAATGGGATATCCGATCCATCTGACGGTGAAGTGCTCATTAATGGAATAAGCATACACAAGGAGAAGGAAAAAATCAAAGGTCTTATCGGATATGTTTCCCAGGATGACCTGCTGATAGAAGAACTTACGGTTTTTGAAAATCTCTATTACAATGCCAAGCTATGTTTTGATAACCTGACTGAAGAAGAGATAATCCTCAGAGTGGATAGTGTTCTGAAAAATCTCGGACTTTATGAAATAAGGAATATCCAGGTTGGCAGTCCGTTGAACAAGAAAATAAGTGGTGGACAGAGAAAGAGACTTAATATATCCCTTGAACTTATCCGTGAACCGGCAATTATGTTTCTCGATGAACCAACATCCGGTCTATCATCACGCGACTCTGAAAATATTTTGGACCTTCTAAAGGAGCTAGCCCGAAAAGGCAAGCTTCTGTTTATTGTTATCCATCAGCCATCGTCTGAGATATTTAAGATGTTTGATAAGCTTATAATTCTCGATACTGGCGGTTACCTTATATATAATGGCAACCCTGTGGATTCGATTGAGTATTTCAAAAGAAAAATCGAACAGGCAAATTACAATGAGAGTGAATGTTATGTATGCGGGAATGTTAATCCTGAACAGATTTTCAATATTGTAGAAACTAAAGTATTCACTGAGAGCGGGCAGCCTACGGAAACACGAAGGATTTCACCGGAAGACTGGAGTAATCTTTATAAAGAAGAAAAGAAAGAGGATAAAAGGGAACCTGGCGGGTCAATACCAGAAATAAACTTCAAGACACCAAATAAATTTAAACAGCTTATAGTCTTTACAAAACGAGATATCCTTTCCAAGATTGCTGATACTCAATATCTTATTATTACTCTACTGGAGGCGCCAATACTTGCATTTTTCCTTGCTTTTCTCATAAGGTATTTTGATGAAAGTATCAAAAACCCACATTATACACTATATGATAACAGCAACCTGCCGATTTATATTTTCATGTCGGTAATAGTAGCTATTTTCATGGGGCTTACAGTGAGCGCTGAAGAAATAATAAAGGACAGAAAAATCCTCAAACGGGAGGCTTTCCTTAATCTTAGTTGGAATAGTTACCTGATGTCTAAAGTATTCGTGCAGTTTGCAATATCAGCAATACAGGCATTCACATTTGTGCTCATTGGTAACGGTATTACAGAGATAAAGGGGATGATGTTTGAGTACTGGCTGGTCTTGTTTTCCTGCTGGGCCGGGGCAAATATGCTTGGACTGGTAATATCCGACAGTTTTAAGGCTGTAGTAACAATTTATATATTAATTCCTTTCCTTGTAATACCTCAGATCATTTTAAGCGGGGTTATGGTCAAGTTTGAGAAGTTGAATCCGAATATTTCCTCACCTGTTTCAATTCCTATATACGGCGAGTTCATTACTGCCCGGTGGGGTTATGAAGCCCTGGCTGTCAAACAGTTCATGAATAATAATTATGAAAAGCCGTTTTATCTTTTTGAAAAGGAGATGAGTAAAGCAACATTTAAGAAGGATTATTGGAATGTTGAGATAAAGGGCGCTCTTGATAATATTATCAACAGTCTGGATAAAGGTGTAAAAGATAAAGAATTCAGAGATAACCTCCTGCTGGTATTAAATGAGATAAAGAAACAACTTTTATTGACTCCTGACATCAAATTTGAATACATTGATCAGATCTCCCCCGATAAGATTACTCCTGATATAGCCAATGATGCAATAGCTTATGTTGAATCAATCAGGAAACTATATGTTAATCTGTATAATGATGCCAGTAACCGGAAAGAAGCTCTGAAATCTAAGCTTGCCGGAGAAAATCTGCAAAAATTCTTAAAGCTCAGGGATAGCTACTTTAATAAATCGCTTGAGGAGTTTGTGAAGGACAAGAATGAGACAACCAAGACCATAATTTACAAGGGTGAATTGGTTCAGAAACTCGATCCTGTTTTCATGGATTCCAAATACAAACTGATAAGAGCACATTTTTATGCACCTGAAAAACAGGTTTTCGGAATGAAAGTCGACACATACGTAGTAAATGTTATTGTTTTATGGATTATGACATTTTTGCTTTATCTGGCTCTTTATTTCAGATTGCTTAAAAAACTTCTCGATTCAGGGGAATATATTTTTGGGAAAAAGATTAAAAATTCCGATTAGGAAAGTTGGTATAACTCAAAATGATGTTAAGAGTGGAGGCGGTTGTAAAAGGTGAAATCCATTAACCACAAAGGTCGCAAAGGATTAACACAAAGAACACAAAGAACTGAATTATATTGTTTTAACTTTGTGAACTTTGTGCCTTCTTAGTGTGCTTTGCGGTTAAAAAGGACTTTTTCAACACCCCATGTTGATATAATATATATTTATTGATCAATTAAATAAAAATTAAAGAGGCTGCCTCTGAATAGACAGCCTTTTTAATTTTTTGGAACAACCGATCTTTTTCCGAATAACTTCAAAATTTAACTATTCGACAATCTCAATCATTTTAAATGGTACCCTGATGATGGATTCATAATCCTCTCCTGCCTCAAGCATATCCTCATCGTCTTCCTCATAATACCAGTTCACTTCAACCTCATTCTTTGCTTTATGGATAGCTTCGAGTTTTTTGAATACATCGAGTATACACTTTGAAGAACTTGTATTGAAATATTCAAGACGGATATTTACTACAGTTTTAGTAAGTGGAGACTCTTTATATGTATCGAGCCAGTCTACCAGAGGCTTATAGAATTCTACTGAGTTTTCTGGAATTGAACGTCCTTTGATTTCAAAGACACCTTCTGCTGAATCAAATTTAACTGTAGGAGTTTTTGCGGTTCCTTCGATAATGATCGGTTCCATATTTATCAGATTTAAAAGTTGTTTTACTTTTATTCGTTCACTAAAATATCAAGATAGAAAAATGAATAATGACTATTATATGCCTTAAAGGTGTATTCCAGTTTATTGCCGGTTTTCCTGGCAATATCAACAAGACCGAGCCCTCCACCACCTTTAGCAGAAATTCTCTGGTGGTTCAGAATAAATTTATAAAGTTCCTTTATCTCTTCATGACTCGACCTGTTAATCCTCTTTATTTTCTCTTCCAGCTTCTCAATATTTTCAACATGTACAAAGTTTCCGGTAATTATTCTATACCCGTCACTTACCTTCTTCACAACCAGCAGACCAAATCTTTCACAAGTCTGATCATCAAAGTCACCGGGAACTTTGTCAACATGATGGTATAGATTCTGAAGACTTTCAACCAGAACATTATAGACCTTTTTCCTGAGTTTCGACTGTTCTTTAACCTCAACCATCTTATCCTCAACTGTGTCAAGAACATGATTTATGACATCCGAATCAACATTACCTTTGTAGTAAAGGATTGTATTCGCGGTCGTTAGGTCTGAAAAATAATTCTCTATATTAAAGCTCATTTAAGCTTCATTTTAGATATGCTCAAGTTTTTCCAATAACAAATATAATAAAAATATAAAGTTACCAAATTAAACTTGCCCTCTTTACGGTTTTTTAAAAAATGGCAACATTTTTGATAAATGTAACTTTTTAATGTGATCAATATCAATTATAAGGTGATATCAGGCCTTCCACAGCTTCTTTGTTCCCGTATACATCTCATACTTAAGTAGGACACATTCCAAAGCTCCATTAAACAGAGTATGCTTTTCTTTAGGTTTCAAACCAATATGTTTGAGAGATTCTTTGTTTGAAGTAATCAGCCAGGCTGTGGTCCCGGGGAAGTTGTGCTTAAGAGTTGTCCCGATCATCCCGTATAGCAGGTCAATTTCTTCAGGTTGAATTCTTTGACCGTATGGAGGATTGAGAAACACATATCCATGCTCATCAATAGATTTAAGATCTTTAAAATCAGATTTTTCAAGAGTTATTACATCGCTTAGTCCTGCTCTTGCAACATTAGCTTTAGCAAATTTTAATGTCTCTTCCGATACATCACTTCCAAATATTTTTACAGGAGAAAGTCCAATTTGACTATTACATTCGAGTTTAATTTTTTCGAACAGATCTTCATCAAAATCTTTCCATTTCTGGAATCCAAAAAATTGACGGAATTTTCCGGGAGGAATCTTTGATGCTATCAATCCTGCTTCAATTGGTATAGTACCTGATCCACACATTGGATCAGTAAGAGTCGAAGATACATTCCATCCCGATAATAGTAATATACCGGCAGCAAGAACTTCATTTAGCGGAGCCACAGTCTGTTCTTGTCTGTACCCGCGTTTATACAAAGGCACAACTGAAGAGTCAAGTGATATGGTCACATTATCATTGCTGATATGAAGGTTAATAAGTACACGGGGATTGGTGGTATCAACTGAAGGACGCCTACCTGTCTTATTCCTGAAATAATCAGCAATTGCATCTTTAATAATAAGGCCTGCATATCCTGTATGCCCAAAATGAGGAGAGTTAATTACCGGTACAATGGAAAAAGTATCATCAGTATCCATAAACCTGTCCCATTCTATCTTTGATCCACCTTTATAGAGATCTTCTTTTGACCTGATTTTAAAATCAGCTAGGGGCATAAGAACTGATAATGCAGTTCTTACAGAGTAATTTACCTTGTACAGAAGACTCTTTTCACCTTCAAACAAAATTGCACGGTTCGCAGTTTGTACATTTCCGGCTCCCAGACCGATAAGTTCTTCTGAAAGAACTTTTTCGAGTCCATAAAGAGTCTTTGCCACAAATTTCATCAGGGATCTATTAGCTTCTGATTATTTAATGCCAAGTATTGAATTATAGTTACGCTTATCAGAAATGACTTTAAGAGCTTTATCAATCACTTTATCGTTCTCATTAACAATCTGATACAGCTCGTTTGTCTGCCACATATTACCTGCAAGATACCCCTTCAGTATTAACAGGATTTCATCTTTCGATTTGTTGAATTGCTCTTCATTGAATTTGACTCCTTCAGATTCTCCTTTAGCGATGAATGTTTTAATATCATCAGCACTGAAATTAAATTTCGCTTTAAAGTCATCAAATGATTTGTATTGCGAATTAAGCATTGTCCGGTTCTTATCATAAAACTCCAGCGTAAAAAGATTCAGGACATTTTTTGCGAAGAGTTTATTAAAGTATGCTGAATTAGATAACGTATCGGCAGACACAAAAACATCAGGCATAATACCACCTCCACCATATACAACCCGTTGGTTAACTAATGTTTTATACTTTAACGAATCAGGAAAATGGATGCTATCAGCTGACATCAGTTCGCCGTCGGTAAATCTTTTATAGAAGTTTTCCATGTATTTATCATATCCATCTTTGTAAGGCCTCTGTATCGATCTGCCGGTAGGTGTGTAGTAACGGGCAATTGTGAGCCTTATCATAGAACCATCGGTAAGGTAAAACCCGTTCTGGACCAGTCCTTTGCCAAAAGTCCGTCTGCCCATAATAATACCACGGTCCCAATCCTGTATAGCTCCGGCAAAAATCTCACTAGCTGATGCTGATCCCTCATCGGTAAGAACGACAATTCTTGATGAAGAGAGACTTCCGTTCCCGGTTGATTTAGTATCCTGCCTTGGAGTTTTTCTTCCGACAAGGTAAACCAGCAGTTTCTCGTCGGAGAAAAATTTATTAGCCAGTTGTGTCGCAGCAAGCATATAGCCACCACCATTCCCCCTCAAATCAAGAACCAGGTCTTTCATATTGTTCTTTTTCAGGTTAACAACTGCGTCAGAAAACTCTTGATCAGTTGTGGCAGCAAACTTATCCAGTTTAATATATCCCGTTTCTTTATCAAGCATATAGGAAGCGATGACGCTATATATCGGAATTTTATCCCGAATAATTGTAAAATCGAGGATGTCCTTTACTCCTTTCCTGTAAATAGTAACACTGACTTTTGTTCCTTTCGGCCCCATTAATCTGCTGCGAACACTGGTTGTGGATATATTTATTCCAGTTACTTTTTCCTGGTTAATTGTAAGTATTCTGTCTCCTGCCCTGATGCCTACTTTTTCTGATGGACCCCCACTGATAGGTTCAATGATTATAATTGAGTCACGCAAAAGATTAAACTGTACCCCGATTCCTTCAAAATTGCCATTCAGAGGTTCATTCATTTCTTTGACATCCTTTGCAGAAATATATGTTGAATGTGGGTCAAGGTTTTTCAAAACCTCAATTATTGCTTTTTCAGTAAGCATATCAAGATTAGTTGAATCAACATAAAAGGCATCTATCAGGCTCAAAGTTCTGCCGAATTTAAACGTCCCCTCATTTAATACCTGCGATGAAGCCGATATTGTAAACAGAAATAGTGAAAATGCTAAAACTGCCCCGACTAATATTTTTCTCTTCATATTTTGATTTTCAATTCTATATAATCTTTCAACAATTTAAATGCCCTAAAGTTCCAGATTATTTCATGGGTACATTGTGTACGGTGTGCGGCACGCGGAGTGCTGTCATTCCCATTCAATAGTGGAGGGTGGTTTTGAACTGATATCATAAACAACCCTGTTAATTCCTTTGACCTTATTTATTATTTCATTCGAGATTAACCCAAGAAATTCATATGGCAGATGTGACCAGTCGGCTGTCATCCCGTCGGTTGAACTTACCGCTCTCAGTACAACAGCATTCTCATATGTACGTTCATCACCCATCACTCCGACCGATTGAACGGGCAGAAGAATTACGCCGGCCTGCCAGACAGAATCGTACAACCCATGTTTTTTGAGACCTTCAATAAAAATATCATCAGCTTCCTTGAGTATTTGAAGTTTTTCCCGTGTCATTTTCCCAAGCAATCTTATAGCTAATCCCGGACCTGGGAACGGGTGTCGTTTAATTATAAAATCGGGGAGACCGAGAGCATGACCAACTCTTCTTACCTCATCTTTAAAAAGAAGACGAAGAGGTTCCACTACTTCCAGATGCATCTCTTCCGGAAGGCCTCCTACATTATGATGTGATTTAATTGTTGCGGAAGGTCCATTAACTGAAACAGATTCAATTACATCGGGGTATATTGTTCCCTGCGCGAGCCATTTGACGTCATTAACTTTTTTTGCCTCAGTATCAAAAACCTCAATAAATACGCGTCCGATTATCTTTCGTTTTGTCTCCGGATCACTAACCCCTTCAAGCTGATCGAGGAACCTGTTGGACGCATCAACGCCAACTATATTAAGTCCAAGTCCCAGATAAGATTCAAGCACCTTGTTAAATTCATTCTTTCTCAGCAATCCGTTATCAACGAAAATGCAGGTAAGTTTTTTACCAATTGCTTTGTGAAGCAGGAAAGCAGCAACAGTAGAGTCAACGCCACCTGACAGACCAAGGATTACCTTGTCGTCACCTAATTTTTCTTTCAGTTTTTCCACAGTTGAATCGACAAATGAATCAGGTGTCCAGTTTTGAGAACACTGGCAGATACCGACTACAAAGTTTTTAAGTATCTGAGTTCCATCCATGGTATGATAAACTTCAGGGTGGAACTGTATTCCCCAGGTATTTTCACCAATTATATGATATGCCCCTACTTCCACATCAGCAGTCGATCCAGTAATCTCATATCCTGAAGGGATAGTTGTTATAGTGTCGGCATGCGACATCCATACCTGTGTTCCGGTTTTTATATCTTTAAAGAGAGGATCATTAGTGTTTACCGAGATAAGATTTGCCCTGCCGTATTCCCTGATTCCTGCAGGCTTGACCACTCCTCCGAAATTCTGAACCAGATATTGTGCACCGTAACAGACGCCAAGCAGGGGTATTATTGCCTTTATACGTGAAAGGTCGGGAAATGGAGCATTTTTATCACGNNAGCTGTGTATACTGAGATCCGAAATCGAGTATTAAAATTTTCTCCTGCAACTCTTCTTGTTTTAAATATAGTTTATCACTTTTTATAAAGTGTTCATACTTTGTGTGACTTTGAGTTTTCCTTTGTGTTACTTTGTGGTTCAATGACTTAAATTTTACCACTAAGGTACACTAAGTATATCACTAAGGTGCACAAAGGATTATACAGTGTTATCAAAGTTTTAATTCTGAAAGGAATTAAAATGGTGACAAAGATAATTATTCTTTCTTTAAAGATGAGAAAGATTCCCTACTTCATAAGAATGACCATCTATTGCCGCATAAGTTTCAGGAAATATTGTCTGGGCTTCCTCGATAAGAGGCTCAATCTCTTTATACCTGGCGGAAAAATGTCCAATTATTAGTGCTCCTGCTTTAGCATCAATGGCAGTCTTTGCAGCATCAAGAGTTGTTGAGTGACCTGTAATTTCTGCAAGGTCCTCTTTACTTTTATCGAATGTAGCTTCATGATACAAAAGGCTAACTCCCTTAACGAAAGAAGCCAGACGTTTGAAATATTTGGTGTCGCTGCAATATGCATAGGACAGCGGCTCATGCGGAGGGAGTGTCAGATCTTCATTTTTTATTATAACACCATCGGGAGTAACAAAATCCTCTCCTTTCTTGATTGCCGGCAGTCTGACCTGAGGAATCTGATACTTTTCAATGCATTCCTTTTTTATATTTCTTTCAGATCTTTTTTCCCTGAAGAGGAATCCATAAGATGGAATTCTGTGCTGAAGGGGAAAGGATGTCACAGTAAGATACTTATCATCAAGTATTTTTACAGGGTCTTTGCCGGAAAGTGGTATAAAGTCAATTTCAAAACTCAGATTAATATCAAAATCACTGAGATGTGATTTTAGCATTTTATCATAGTTTTCAGGTGCATAAAGATGAATCGTGTTTGTCCTTCCCATTAAACTGAAGGTCGACAAGAGTCCATAAAGACCAAAGACATGATCGCCATGAAGATGGCTGATGAAGATATGATTTATTTTTGCGAACCTGGTCCTGGTTTTTCTAAGTTGCATTTGGGTACCTTCTCCGCAGTCTATTAAAAATAACCGCTCATGCGCATTGAGCACATGAGCGGAGGGATATCTTCCTGACGTCGGCAATGCGGAACTACTACCAAGGATAGTTAGTTTCATCGCACTCTGCAAAGCGATCTTCTTTATGATATCATTTTTTCAGCATCCTCAACCGTTCCTGTTATTGTAAGTACGGTGTCGAGCTGAGAAATTGTGATAAGTCGTTCAACTGCTTCATTAAGGCCGCATAGAACGAATATACCACCTGCATTTTTGCATAACCTGTTGGCTACTAATATCGCACTTAAACCAGAAGAGTCGCAATACTGACATTTTTCAAGATCGAGGATGATATTTTTTTCACCCTTTCCAGAGACTAGCACAAGTTCCGACTTAAGCGCAGGAGCGATGTGCGTATCAAGCTTTTCCGACTGTATCTGAATAACAGTGCTGTTATTCCGGCTCTCAATATTAAAATCCATAGTATTAAAATTTGATAGCCTAAATTTAATTAATTTTTCGATTTCTTGGAAGCTTTATTCTCTTTTTCTTCCATTTCTTCTTTTAAAGCAGCCAGCTGAGAGATATCGCCAAGAGTTGTTTTTTCAGAACTTGATTTCTGTTTTCTTGTGGTTTTCTTTGTTGTTGCAGGTTCTGCTTTCTTAACAGGAGCCTCAGCAGCTTTCTTTTCATCTTCATGTACTCTGCTGTGAGAAACGATGATTTTCTTAGCTGATTTATTAAATTCAATTACTTTGAACATAAGTTTTTCATCAACTTTTGCCATCATTCCATCCTCTTTTACAAGATGTTTAGGAGTAACAAATCCTTCAACACCATAAGGGAGAGCTATCACAGCCCCTTTGTCGAATACTTCAACTACGGTACCTTCGTGAATTGATTCCAGTGTAAACAGATTCTCGAAGACATCCCACGGATTCTCTTCAAGCTGCTTATGACCAAGACTCAGACGTCTGTTTTCTTTGTCAATTTCAAGTACAACTACATCAATATCAGCATCAATAGCTGTAAATTCTGCCGGATGTTTAATTTTTTTCGTCCATGACAGATCAGAAATATGAATAAGTCCGTCAACTCCCTCTTCAATTTCGACAAATACGCCGAAGTTGGTAAAGTTCCTTACTTTAGCAGTATGTTTTGACCCGACGGTGTATTTTTCATCAATATTTTGCCAAGGATCGGCTTTGAGCTGTTTGATACCNNAGAGACATTTTTCTCTCATTCCTGTCAAGTGTCAGAATTACAGCTTCAATTTCGTCTCCTACTTTCAGAAACTCCTGTGCACTTCTCAGATGCTGTGACCACGACATTTCAGATACATGTATCAAGCCTTCAACTCCCGGTGCAATTTCAACAAAAGCACCATAATCAGCCATAACAACAACTTTTCCTTTAACCTTGTCGCCGATATTCATATTCGGATCAACAGAATCCCATGGATGTGAAGTCAACTGTTTAAGACCGAGAGCAATTCTCTTCTTATCATCGTCGAAATCGAGGATAACCACGTTGAGTTTCTGATCGAGCTGTACAATTTCTTCGGGGTGATTTACCCTTCCCCATGAAAGATCTGTAATATGAATAAGGCCATCAACACCACCAAGATCGATGAATACACCGTAAGATGTAATATTTTTAACAGTTCCTTCAAGAACCTGTCCTTTTTCAAGTTTTGCAATAATCTCCTTCTTCTGTTGTTCAAGTTCAGCTTCAATAAGAGCTTTATGAGAAACAACGACGTTTTTGAACTCCTGGTTAATTTTTACAACCTTGAATTCCATTGTTTTACCAACAAAAACATCATAGTCGCGAATCGGTTTTACGTCAATCTGTGAACCCGGAAGGAAAGCCTCAATACCAAAAACATCTACGATCATTCCACCTTTCGTACGGCATTTGATATAACCTGTAATGATTTCGTCTTTTTCAAGAGAAGCATTAACCCTATCCCAGGAATTAATTGCCCGGGCTTTTTTATGTGAGAGCAGAAGTTGACCTTTTTTATCTTCCTGGCTTTCAACATATACTTCAACTTTATCGCCAACCTTAAGATTTGGATTATAACGAAATTCATTTAAACTTACAACGCCCTCAGATTTATAACCAATATTGATGACGACTTCGCGTAATGTCATCTGGATAACTGTTCCGATCACCACTTCGTCTACTGCAACTGTTGACAGAGTTTCATCATAAAGAGATTCGTACTCTTTATACTTCGGTGAATTTCGAAGTTCTTCACTCTCGAATGTATCCCAGTCAAAATCTTCAGCTGATGCAGAAATTCTTGGCTCAGCTTTTACTTTAATTTCATTTCCCGGCTCAGTTTCCGGTTCAACCTGAACTTTTTTTGGTCTTTTTTCTTTTTTTACTTCCGAATCAAATCCGTAATCTTCAGCTTTTACAGCTTCAGGAACGCTTTCCACTTCAGGAAGCTCTTCTGTAATACCTGCTACGACCTCATCTGAAGTTGATGCTTCTGTTGAAACATCCTTTTTTTCGGTTTTCTCTTTAGCTTTTGCCTTTTTTTCCCCTTTTATCGGGGTTTCGCTTTTTTCAACAACCTCCTTTTTGGTCGTTTTCTTTTTGCTTTCAGTCATAAGTTTAAATTAAAAGAACTAATAATTAATAAGTTAGACATTATTTTGTATGAAAAATTGGTTGCAAAGATATGATATTTTTCAAAATCTCCATAATAATATAGTATAAATTCGATAATCGGGAAAGTCAGGTTGAGCCTTGCACGGTATGCGGCTAGCGGTGCGCGGTATGCAGCTAGCGGTGTGTGGTTAGATTCAGGCGATATACTATAAAAGGAAACCGGATGCCGCAAACCGGACATCGCATACAAGTTGCCGATTTAACTTGTTATATTATCTTTGCATCAATGATGAAGTTATTACTGAATATATCCGAGGTTTTATGAGAATTATTGTTGTTGGCACAGGCTATGTTGGTTTGGTAACAGGCGCCTGTTTTGCTGAAAGTGGTGTTAATGTAACCTGTGTTGATGTAGATGCTGATAAAATAAAACAAATTAAGGATGGGGCCATTCCTATTTATGAACCCGGACTCGAAAGTTTAGTCAGAAGTAATATTGAAAAAAAAAGGCTCTCTTTCACGACAAATATAATAGAAGGAATTGAGGGATCGGAGGTGATTTTTATTGCGGTTGGGACACCTCCTGGCGAAGATGGTTCAGCTGATCTGAAACATGTGCTGAATGTTGCAAAAGAAATTGGATTAATAATTAAACAACATATAGTCGTAGTAACAAAAAGTACTGTTCCTGTTGGTACATCTGAAAAGATTCGTAAAACCATTCAGGCAGAAATCGATAAACGACATGAGTCTGTGACATTTGATATAGCGTCAAATCCTGAGTTTCTTAAAGAAGGAGCGGCAATCGACGATTTTCTGAAACCTGAAAGAATTGTTATTGGAACTGATAATGAAAAAACAAGAGAGATAATGAACAGGCTTTATATGCCGTTTGTTCTGAATAATCATCCTATATTGTTCATGGATATACCTTCTGCTGAAATTACAAAATATGCTGCAAATGCAATGCTTGCAACACGTATCAGTTTCATTAATGAGATAGCAAATTTATGTGATATTATTGGCGCTGACATTAACAACGTGAGAAAAGGGATTGGAAGTGATTCCCGGATCGGAAGCAAATTTATTTATCCTGGCACCGGATATGGTGGCTCTTGTTTTCCAAAGGATGTCAAAGCAATTATAAGAACTGCCAAAGATAATGGTTATGAACTCAATGTAATTGAAGCTGTTGAGAAAGCCAATGAGTACCAGAAAAATGTCATTTTTGGCAAGATCGCTAAATTCTTTAATGATGATCTGAAAAACAGGATAATAGGAATTTGGGGGTTATCCTTCAAACCTAAGACAGATGACATAAGAGAAGCCTCCTCGATCATTCTTATTGAGAAACTTCTTAAGGCTGGTGCCAGAGTCAAAGCTTATGATCCTGCAGCGATTAATGAAACTAGAAAACTACTTGGAACCAGGATTGAATACACATCTGATCAATATGAAGCACTGGTTAATGTTGATGCAGTTGCATTGATGACTGAATGGTCGGAATTTCACCTTCCCGATTTTAACAGGATGGCTGAATTAATGAAAGGAAAGGTCATTTTTGATGGCAGAAATATTTATGATCCTGCCCAACTAAAGAAACTTGGATTCACATACTTTGGAATAGGAAGAGGATAAGGTGTGAGGTGTGAGGTGTGAGGTGTGAGGAAGAAAAAAAGAAGAACTGACACATAGAACCACAGAGAAGACACAGACCACTACAGAGACGATGAACACAAATGATAAACGCGAAACGAAAAACGATTGTATGAAAGGAATAATATTAGCCGGCGGTTCAGGGACACGGCTATATCCGATAACAAGTGCCATCTCGAAACAGATGCTACCGGTATACGATAAACCAATGATTTATTACCCGTTATCGGTTTTAATGCTTGCAGGTATCAGAGAGATATTGATTATATCTACACCCAGAGATCTTCCCGGATTCAGAAGTCTTCTCGGGGACGGTAAATCACTGGGATTAGACTTCAGTTACAAGGAACAACCTTCGCCCGACGGACTCGCTCAGGCATTTATACTTGGTGAGGAGTTTATAGGCGGCGATCCTGTTTGCATGATCCTGGGGGATAATATTTTTTACGGACATGGCTTTGGTGACGCTCTTCTCAAAACTGCAGAAATAAAGAAAGGAGCTTGTATCTTTGGATATTATGTTACTGATCCTGAGCGCTATGGCGTTGTTGAATTTGATAAGAATAAAAAGGTACTGAGCATTGAAGAGAAGCCATTACAGCCCCGATCAAACTATGCGGTTACGGGTCTCTACTTTTATGATAATACCGTTGTAAATAAGGCTAAATCGCTCAAGCCCTCTTCTCGTGGTGAACTTGAAATAACTGATCTTAACAGAGTTTACCTTGAAGAAGGCACACTTGATATCAGACTTATGGGAAGAGGAATGGCCTGGCTAGATACCGGTACATATGAAAGTCTGCTGCAGGCAGCCAATTTTATTGCTACTCTTGAACAGAGGCAGGGATTAAAAGCTTCGTGTATAGAGGAGATAGCTTATAAAAGAGGATTCATTAACAAAAATCAACTGATTGAATTGGCTCAGCCAATAAAGAATAGTCAATATGGAAAATACCTCTTACGGATTGCCAGTGAAGAGGTTTATATATTCGAAGGATTAAAGTAAGATTAATTAGAAAATGAAAATCATTGAAACAGGGTTCAAAGGACTTTTAGTTATCAAACCCAATATATTTACTGATACAAGAGGATATTTTTTTGAAAGCTTTAATCAGGTTGCCGCACAGGATGCAGGTATCAGTTTTTTTCCTGTCCAGGATAATGAATCAAAATCCGTAAAAGGTGTAATCAGAGGGCTTCATTATCAGCTGAACCCCTTCCCACAAGCAAAACTTATAAGAGTGGTTGCTGGAAAGATATTCGATGTAGCTCTCGATATCCGTAAAGACTCTTTAACTTTTGGAAAATGGTTTGGTATCGAGCTCGACTCTGAAAACAAAGATCAGCTATTGATCCCGCATGGCTTTGCTCATGGATTTTCAGTTCTTAGCGAGATTGCCGTTATCCAGTATAAATGTGATAATGTTTATAACTCTCAGTATGAAAGGGGAATAAACGTTAATGATCCATCGCTTGATATCTATTGGAAATTAGGTTCAACAGTTCCGGTCATCAGCGAGAAGGACATTGCACAGCCTCTTTTAAAAGATGCTGAAATTAACTTTTAGAAAAGAGAGTAACATCAATGGCAATAATTCTGATAACCGGTGCGAAAGGTCAGCTTGGAAGCGAGTTAAAAGAAGTCTCGAAAAATTATTATGGATATGATTTTATATTTACCGATATAGATTCACTCGATATCACGAGCCTNNCTTATAAACGGAACAGCTGTTAAAAATATAACAGAAGTAATCAGGGGATCTGAATGCAGGTTCATTCATGTATCGTCGGATTATGTTTATGACGGTAGTTCAAATGTACCCTACAACGAGAATATCCCAGCAAATCCTTTATCTGCTTATGGCAGATCAAAGCTGGCCGGGGAAAAATATGCCCTTCTTCACCAGGGATCAATGATCATAAGAACTGCATGGTTATATTCTTCATTCGGAAATAATTTTGTCAAAACTATTCTCAGGAATGCCGCTGAGAAAGAATCTTTAAAAGTGGTCTTTGATCAGACCGGAACTCCGACCTATGCGGCCGACCTTGCAGGAGCCATAATGAATATAATTTCAGGAGTTATAAGAAACCAGATAGCAATGAATTCCGGCATTTATAATTATTCGAATGAAGGTGTTTGCAGCTGGTACGATTTTGCCAGTGAGATTATTAAGGAATCTGGTCTGACGTGCCAGGTGCTTCCGGTTCTTACAAAAGATTACCCGCAGACTTCAAAGAGACCTGCCTATTCTGTTTTGGACAAAAGTAAAATAAAGGAAAATTATGGGTTATCAATCCCCCACTGGAGGGACAGCCTGATAAAATGCCTTAAACTGTTGAAATAATATGTCAATTATGTTATCACTAGCTGAGATCAGAACGAAAGCCGGAAGCTGGCTTGGTAAAGAGTTCAATGAAGAAACCCGAAAAGAGGTCCGTGAAATGCTTGAAAAAGATGAGAAAAAGCTTATTGACGCATTTTACCAGGATCTTGAATTTGGCACAGGGGGACTGAGAGGCATCATGGGAGCCGGCACTAACAGGATGAATATCTATACTTTGGGTATGGCTACCCAGGGCTTGTCAAATTACATTATTAAACAATGCGGCAGTTCGGGAATAAGAGTTGCAATTGCTCATGATTGCCGAAATAACAGTCGCTACTTTGCAGAAACAACCGCAAACATTTTTTCTGCCAACGGATTTGAAGTCTATCTCTTTGAATCTCTGCGTCCTACTCCCGAACTCTCGTTCGCCATAAGACATTATAAATGCCAGAGTGGTGTTGTTATAACTGCCTCACATAATCCTCCCGAATATAACGGGTACAAAGCCTACTGGGATGATGGTGGTCAGGTAGTGGCTCCTCATGATGACGGGATAACCGATGAGGTACGAAAAATTACTTCTGTGAATGATATAAAGTTCAATGGAAATAAAGAAAAAATAAAAATTATCGGAAAAGAAACTGATAAACTATTTCTGGATGAAGTACATAAGATGAGTCTTAATCCCGGGATTATAAAGAAGTTCTCTGATATTCCAATAGTCTATACTCCCATTCACGGAACCGGGATAACATTGGTTCCGCCTGCATTAAAGATGTTCGGTTTCAGGAACATCATAAATGTGCCTGAGCAGGATATTACTGATGGTAACTTTCCCACAGTTAAATCGCCTAACCCGGAGGAACCTGATGCACTTAAACTGGCTATTAAAAAAGCAATTGAAACAAATGCCGAACTTGTAATGGCCACTGATCCTGATGCAGACAGACTTGGTCTTGCTGTAAAAAACATTAAGGGGGAATTCATCCTGCTAAACGGTAATCAGACTGGTGTTATTCTTATCTGGTACATTCTTTCACAATATAAAGAGAAAAAAAAGTACAAGGGTAATGAGTATATCATTAAAACCATAGTCACTTCTGATCTTATAGAAAAGATAGCTGAAGGGTTTAATGTTGAATATTTCAATGTTTTGACAGGATTCAAGTTCTTTGCCGAGTTGATCAGGGAAAATGAAGGGACTAAAAAATATATAGGTGGCGGCGAAGAAAGTTATGGTTTTTTACCAGGTGATTATGTTCGGGATAAAGATGCTGTTGGATCCTGCGCTTTGGCAGCAGAAGTTACCGCATGGGCAAAGAGTAATGATATGTCTCTTTTTGAGCTTCTCCTTGATATATATGTGAAGTATGGTTTCTATAAGGAAAAACTTATAAATATTGTAAGAAAAGGGAAAGAAGGTGCAGACCAGATCAAAGCTATGATGACAGAGTATAGGAATAATCCTCCCAAAAAGATCAACAATAGCCAGGTG
Source organism: Bacteroidales bacterium (assembly GCA_003141495.1). GTDB lineage: Bacteria > Bacteroidota > Bacteroidia > Bacteroidales > VadinHA17 > LD21. The sequence continues at coordinate 36,279 of PLMC01000088.1, read as the reverse complement.
GTCAAGTTAAATGACTATGAAAGACAGGATTCGTACGATATCATTAAAGGCACAAAAACAAGTATTAACCTGATTAAGTCCGATGTCCTGCAGTTTTTCCTTGCTGACGGGACAAAAATCTCTGTAAGACCTTCAGGTACGGAACCCAAGATAAAATTTTATTTCAGTGTAAATACGAAGCTCAGTTCAGCAGATAAATTTGAAGAAACCGAGAAAATACTTGATAAAAGGATTGCGGATATTATTGACAATATGAAGCTGGCTTAGTTCAAAGTTCCCGTTCAACCTCGCGATCTCCAGTTCACTTATTTGCAACTGCGGAAATAATTTGACAATAAAAATACTCCGGCTTTCTTTGGCCACCTGCAAAAAATGATCAATTTTGATAATTAAACTATCTGGTAAGTTAAACGTTCCTTGGTAGTATAGAATTCTCAAGGGGTGATCCAGAAAAAAATGAAAATACTAATTTGTGAGGATAACCAGCTGGCAATGAATACCCTTTCCTATATTTTGGAAAAGGAAGGGTTTAAATCAGATACTGCAGAAGATGGGAATATAGCCTTAACCCTTTTGCAAAAAACTGTTTATGATTTGATCTTGGTGGATATCCATCTGCCTTTTCACAGCGGACTGGAACTTATTAAATATCTGAGATCTGATCTTAAAATGAATACACCAGTGCTGGTACTTACTGCATTCAGTGATCTTCAGATGCAACGTCAAGCAGAGGAGTTAGGAATTAGTGGTTATATTGTTAAGCCATTTGATCCATCTGATCTTATCCGGCGGATTTTCTCCATTCTCAAAAAGTAACTCATGAACAGATATATGGTTCTAATTGTAATAGTAGCAGGACTCTTGAATACAATGCCAGTCCTATCGCAGGATACTATTAATCCGGAATCTGAGTATCTAAGGATTAAAGCGATAGCATTTGAAGGTGACTATATCACGGCTGCTGCCGCTGCCCACAAACTTGTCAATGCGTTTCCCTCCTATGGTGATGCACGGATACTATTGGGCCGCATACTTGCATGGCAAAGAGATTATATTAATGCCGCTGCCGCTATTGACACTCTTCTTTTAAATGACCCGGACAATATAGATGCACTCTCTGCCAGAAGGGATATACTTCTGTGGTCGAAAGTTAATACACCAGTATCAACAGATATAAGAGCAGGGTACTCTTTCGACAGTTTCAGAGAACCTTACACACTCTTATCGCAACTCTTTAAAGCCGGTGCAGGACACAGATTTAACTGGGGACAAGCATTCGCAGGTCTGAATGTTGGGAATTTTAAAATTGGGGGACCATCTAATTCTGATGCTACAGAATTGCAGATAGAAGCTGAAGCCTGGCCTAATATAACAGATAAAAATTATGCGTATCTGGCGTACGCTTATAGTCCAGGTTCATATTTCCCCCGACACCGGGCCGCGATTGAAGTATGGCACGTTTTGCCGGCAGGTTGGGCTGTATCTTCCGGATTAAACTACTATTATTTTGATCGTAGTGCACTCATTGCAGCGTTATCAGTTGAAAAGTACCTTGGTAAATTCTGGCTGTCTTTAAAAGGATATGTCTATTTTAAGGAAATTGGTCCCAGAACCTCAATACTCCTGAACGCAAGAAGATATTTCTATGATAAGGATTACGTCCAGATTACTCTGGGCACAGGGGCTGCACCTGACGAACCTTTTGATATCCAGACAAATCTTATGCGATTATATGCCAACACTGTACGGGTGGCATATAATATGTCGGTGACTCACAAATTAATGATGCGGATCGGTGCTGGTTACTCTCGCGAGGAATACATCGAAACAGTCTGGCGTAACAGGTTTGAAGGTAATATTAGTTTCATCTATGCCATTAAAATGAAATGATGAGATTCAGACTATTGTTAATATTATCATTGTTATCAGCTAATGTCTTGCGAGGCTATCCATCCGATGTAAATTATAAGACTGATGCAGCCACCTTCATTTCAAAAACTAATGATACTGTTGCAAAGGCTTCAACTGCTTTCCCCTATGTCTCTTTCAAAAAAGGCGAGGGTAGCTGGATAAAAAGAATAGATTACTCTAATAAATCATTATTACTTGTCGATTTTCTGATTGCGGCTATTATAATATCTATTGTTACAATGATAATTCTACTGATTATCATTCTTCTGAACAGAAAAAGGATGGAAAAAGAAGAGATGCTGCACCAGTATCTGATGGAGAAATATCAAAGCCTTATTATTAATTATTTATTTGGCTCCGCCACTCCTGAAGAATTCCGTTCAATTGCCTCTGATACCTACAGACGTCAGGTCCTTATAGACCAGATGATAGATGTCAGCATTAACCTTAAGGGAAAGGAGATTGAAAAACTCTTTGACCTTTATAAACTGCTTGGTCTCGATAGGGATTCGATAAAAAAGGCTCACAGCCGCCAATGGCATAAAAAGGTAAAAGGAATCAGGGAGCTGGCTTATATGAATATTAAAGATGCTAATGATATTATATATAATGCACTTAACTCATCAAATGAGATACTCAGAATGGAGGCCCAGATTGCACTTGTACGGCTCAATGATGATAATCCCTTTGAGTTTCTATCACATCTTACATCTCATTTCTCCTTATGGGAACAGATAACTCTTCATGAGCTTATCATTCATCATAATATTCCTCTCCCATCATTTCAGAAGTGGCTTACTTCTCCTAATCCGACGGTGGTTACTTTTGCACTAAGGATGATCAGGGAGTTTAAGCAGAAAGAATCTGAAGCCAATGTCCTTGAGACACTTTTTCATACCGATCCTTCAGTCAGAATCCTTGCAGTGGAAGTAGCTGGCGATCTTGATATGCGTTCCACACTTGAGACAATGAAGCATATGTATAAATATCAGGAATATAAAATATGTCTTGCCATTGTAAAATCGATGGGTAAAATGCCTGATGATTCTATGATGGGGTTCCTGAAACTGGTTCTTGATAAAGAGGATGATGTACAGTTGCAGATCGAAGCGACTAAAGCTATAAATAACAATGGAGAAGATGGAGCTAAAGCCCTAGTCAAAATTATGGAATCAGAGTACAAAAACTATAGTATTATTATAAAACATGTCCTCGATAAAAGAATATTTTAAAACGTTATGGGATCTACTTTTGCAAATATGTTCTTTATAATCACACTGGTCCTCTCAGGATCATATGTGATTCTGGGGATATTCTCTGCCATAGCACTTCGCAAATACCTGCGGAAAAACAGTTATGTCAATTATAATTCCCTGGTATTATCCCCGCTTAGTCCCGAAATTGCAATTATTGCTCCGGCATTTAATGAGAGTAAAACCATTATTGATAATGTCCGTACTCTTCTTTCGCTCTACTATAATAATTTCGAAGTTATTCTTGTAAATGATGGCTCAACCGACGATACCTTTAAAAATATAACGGAGGAATATGAGCTTACAAAAGTTAACTATTATTTTGATTACCACATACCATGTGAAAAAATAAGAGGAGTATATAAGTCAAAAAACCCTTCTTTTAAAAGGCTGACTGTGATCGACAAAAAGAATGGAGGCAAAGCTGATTCACTAAATGCAGGTATAAATATTTGCCAAAGCCCTCTTTTTATTTCCATCGATGCTGATTCGATTATCGAAACTGACTCAATTCTTAAACTTGTAAAACCTTTTCTTGAAGAAAAAGACCGGAAGGTAATAGGAGCTGGTGGAGTAATAAGAATTGTTAATTCGTGCGAGATTGAAGGAGGTCATATTCGTGAAATCCATCTTCCCGGTCAGATGCTGCCACGTCTTCAGGTTCTCGAGTATACCCGGGCTTTTCTACTTGGGAGGATGGCATGGAGCCAGCTTGACGGATTAATGCTTATCTCCGGAGCAATGGGCATTTTTGATCGTGAAACGGTAATAAAAAGTGGTGGCTACAGTATAAAGACCGTAGGCGAAGATATGGAGCTCGTTGTTCGTATGAGACGGCGTATGGCTGAAGAGGGTGTGAAGTACGAAGTGACATATATCCCCGATCCTCTCTGCTGGACACAAGTGCCTTCTGATATAAAATCACTGCAGGAACAACGCACCCGATGGACCCGGGGACTTGTCGAATCTCTCTGGACACATCGTAAAATATTTTTCAATAAAACCTATGGCCGTTTGGGACTTCTTGGATACCCATACTGGTTTTTCTTTGAATGGTTAGCACCATTGATAGCTTTTTCAGGTTTTATTTATTCCATTTTTCTTGTTGTAACAAATGCGATTAACTGGCCCTTTTACCTGCTACTCTTCCTATTTGTATACACCTTTGCAGTATCTGTTTCAATATGGGCAATCCTTTTTGAGGAGATCACTTATCACAAGTACAAGAAAAAAAGAGATGTTCTGAAACTCCTTATTGCTGCTCTTCTGGAACCCTTCTTTTATCCAATGCATACCTATTTTGCCGTAAGGGGGAATCTTGAGGCATTGAGAAGGAAAAAAGGATGGGGCAAAGTAGAAAGGAAAGGCTTTGAAAAGAAAAAGAAACGGATACTGCACTCATCCGCATCTAATTCAGAGGAATAATTTCATTTGTATCTGATACTCAGCTTAATATCCTAATTTTCTGTTACTTTCAAAATTTTTAGTCCAAGTACACCCCTGGCAACAAATACATATTTTGCATTAGCCTCAACAAAGTTAACTGATGACTCAAGGTTAACATTACCCATCCATGTTAACTGACCATCGGTATCTATTTTAGCAATATCCAATCCTCCTGCGCCATTTGCTACATAAACCCAGCCATTATCGGAGACTGACACTCCGTTTGTAACATAATCCATGGGTGATTCACCTTCAGGAACTACTGGTCGGGGTAATGATGATATAACTGTGGAAGGCATATTAGAAGAAACATCATAACATTTTAAACCTTCTTCACCAAGGGCAACAAGAGCAAAGTTATTATATAATCTTAATATTGATTTGGCTTCAGGATCAGTAGAACCACCAATTTCTTTATCCCAATTTCCAGGATTATATAAATGACCAGGATTCCCACCTAGTGCTATTTCTAAATCTTTATTAACATCAACTGAACGGGCATTTTCCATATTCATAAAACTCACTTTTTTCATTTGATCATCTAATATAGTCAATCTTCCACCAGTGCCAGATGTAACATAAACTTTATCATTATAAAATCTTACATCAGTGCCGACAAAACCCTTTAAAGAGTAGTTTACAGGTTTATCTGATTCAAATTGATTGGATGAATTCAGTTCATATCTTTCTACAAATGCGCTATCACGAGTTTCATCTGCTCCGGTAATCCATAGAAAAGTATTATTCTTTGCAGAAGGTGAATATTTAACATCCACCGAACTTACATCTTTGCCCTTATTAGTTTCCTTATCAATGAAAACAACGTTAGATACCAATTCAGGATCATTTGGATTGCTTATATCTACTATATCAACTCCACCTAAATATCTTGGACCTTGCGTGTTGTATGTTACATAAGCATAATGATCCACTATCCGAACATGTGAGGCTTGTAAAACTTCACCGTTATATTCCGGGGGTGATAAACGTGCAATCAGCTGAATAGTTACTGAAGAACTCAGTGTCCCTTTAGAACTTTTCATTATTTTCTTTGCTGTATCTCCAAAAATATACTCAGGTGTATTACGAGTTAAAGAAATTCTTTCATTTAATGAACTAAGGTTGTTGTTAATTAACACACCTTTTGATCCTATATTATCTGATGACTTTCTAATAACCTGTTCATCTGATTTTTTACAGCCAGTTACAATAAGTAAAATTGTAATACCGAAAATCAATAACTTTTTCATAATTAATTGTTTTTATTATAAAACTTTATATTCAGGAGGACTATTTGTACATCTGATGATCATTCTGGAACTCTCATCAGGCATCTGCTACATTAAGACATGCATCAATATCCTTTTAGTTTTTGTTTACATAAAACTTACCTGAGAAGAATTTTTATGAAAGGAGACAGACCTCTTGATAAATGCAAAGATACGATATTTAAGCGTATTCTGCAAAAGCGGATAGATTCTACGATTAATGAATACACTAACTTATTTGAATCAGGCTATATTACTTCGTGTGGCAGCTATCATGACGCGTTGATATCCGGCCAGTCTTAAGAAATCTACCACTCGATAGATTTAATATTTCGATGCTCTGCACCTCATATGTTATTTGTATTAAATAAATTTATTCACCAATTATCTTTACAAGAACTCTTTTCCTCCTTTTTCCGTCAAACTCCCCGTAGAATATTTGTTCCCAGGGACCAAAGTCAAGTTTGCCACCTGTAATTGCAACCACTACTTCCCTTCCCATAACAGTGCGTTTGATATGGGCATCGGCATTATCCTCAAAACCATTGTGCTTATATTGGGAATAAGGCTTTTCAGGAGCTAGTTTTTCTAACCATGCTTCAAAATCGTAATGTAACCCAGACTCATCATCATTAATAAAAATACTTGCTGTAATGTGCATAGCATTTACCAGTACCAAACCTTCCTGAATACCACTCTCAAGTAGGCACTTTTCCACCTGTCCTGTAATATTTAAAAATGCTCGTCTGGTTGATGTTTCAAACCAGAGCTCTTTACGATATGATTTCATGTTTTTGTTCAGAAAGTTATATGATTATTCTGAAATATGATATCAATATCATGGTTTAATGGATTATATTCTCACTTTAGGAGAGCATTCTATCTCTTATCAGAAAGTCACATTGACGTCTGTTTACGGTTTTCCAGGACAATAGTATAGGCATCGAATGTCCAGAATTTTCTTAATCCGCACTTACATTGAATAACATTGAGCGCCGCTGAGATACGCATCCGGTTATGGGATCCGTACATCATGAAGTAATAAAGCGGAGGCCGACGGTAATTGATGTCAACTGGTTCGAATTGTGGAAGATCTTCCCACATGGGATTAAGCCGCGGCTTTTCCGCTGAAGGTTGCTGTGAAGACATTGAGTAAAAAACGGAAGGCGGATAAGGGCGGCTGTTTTCCGGATTCTGCCAGAAGTATTCATGGTCATGCTTCAGGGAAACAACAATCTTACCACCAGGCTTGCAAACCCGGCACATCTCCTTAACAAAGGTCATTGCACGATCGGGTGAAAATACGTGCATAACGTGCGATGAATGTACCCCATCAAATGAGTTGTCGGGGAAATCAAGATTGAGTGCATTTCCAACGGATACACGGAAACCATTGGATTTGCATAAGTCAATATTGTGAGGGTTAATATCAACTCCGAAAATTCGTTCAGGCGCATAATGAATGAATAATCCCACTCCGCAACCTACATCCAAAATTTTATCACATGGAGATAAGTGTTTCCAGACAAAATCATATTCTTCCTGTTTCGAAGCATCTGAAAGAAGAATATTTCGTCCAAGTGTTTCCAGTTTAGATAATAGCTTAGTCATATCCAGAAGTATACTTATATGAAAAAGTGTATAAATATATTCTCATCTATTCCTCAGCCACTTACCAAATTTAAACTATATTTTCCCGGTATACAAAAATATATTTATATTGAAAAAGAAGACAGTTTTAATATAAGCGAAGATGGGTAATTTCCAGAAATTAAAATTTGTCGTCTGATGGAAGAAACTGAAGGACCTGGAGGTTCACTAATAAAAGTTCATGGAGTATCAAAAAAATCTTCGGAAAAGTTCACCAGGTATACCTTATCCGTTGACCTTGTCAGCGCAGTATAGAACCAGCGCAGGTAGTCGATTGTGATTTCGTTCCGGTTGAACATGCCCTGATCGATAAACACCCTTTCCCACTGTCCGCCCTGCGCTTTATGACAGGTTACGGCATATGCAAATTTTATCTGAAGAGCATTGAAATAAGGATTATTTTTTACTGCTTCAAATTGTTTTCTTCTGTTTTTAATATTCAGATAATCAGCCAAAATACTTTGGTATAGTTCTTTATTTTTTTCTGAAGGCAATGCAGGTGTGTCGAGATGTAAAACATCCATCATTACCTTGGATTCAATTTCCAGATTATAGTCAGGAAACTTCAGTACCATATCGGCAAAATGGAAACCATATCTCTCCTCATATTTCCTGATTTTTTTCACCTCAGCAATATCACCATTTGCTATAAATCCTGCTCCATCCTCATCCTCATCGATGATAAAGTAGTTATTCTTTACGACCATAACCATATCGCCTGGACTTATCTCTTCCTCCCTGAAAAAGATCCTGTTACGTATCCCCTGATTATACCTATTCGCCTGCTTATTTGAATTAACAACAATTATGGTTCCTTCCATACCGCATGTTCCATATGCCGAAGAGATTTCATCAATCAGTTCTTCTCCGGTTATTCTGATTGTATCCTTGTAGTTAATACAATCGATTGAAGGATGAACCAGGTTGGTTTCAGCCACCTGTAAACGAACGCGGGTCGCATTCATGAGAACTCCTGATGTTTCACTTTGCCGGACAACCTGTCTCAGTTCACAGGAAATCAATCCGAATCCGTAACCTCCAAGGGAGGCTGGATCGAGAGCCGGACTTAGAGTAGATCCGACCGGAAGGAGTTGTGCGGTATCTCCGACAAGAATCAGTTTGCAATCGGTACCTGAATAGACATATTCAATAAGGTCATCGAGAAGCTTGCCACTGCCGAACAATGATGAATCTACTGAACAATTTGATACCATTGATGCTTCATCTACAATAAAAAAAGTATCCTTATGAAGATTTCTGTCCAGTGAAAAGCTTCCAAGCCCGTCTTTCGAGGATTTTTGGCGGTATATCTTTTTATGAACAGTAAATGCCTGTCTCCCGGAATATGAGGCAAGAACTTTTGCAGCTCTTCCTGTCGGAGCCAGAAGAATCGCTCGCATCCTTAGCAGATCGAGAGTTTTTACGACAGAACTTATAATACTTGTTTTTCCGGTTCCGGCATACCCGGTCATCAGAAAGATCACATCACTATTATTATCGCAGATATATCCGGCAATTTTCTTCAACGCATCAGACTGATCATCAGTAGGTGTATTCCCAAGATTTTTACACAGATTATTATATATAATGATATCTCGCATGAGTATTTAGAAAATCACAAACTTCTGCTGGAATATTTTTCCTATTTTTGTTTGTAAACTTAACCAATCTTGATAACATTAAGAAATGCCGTTTCTTGAACTCTTTGACGAAACCCTCGATATAAACTCTACTGAAAATTATGAGTTATCCATTCAGGTAAGCCCCGATGGATTATCATTTTGTCTTCTTGATTCAATAAGAAATAAGTTCATCATGATCAGGTCATTCGGGGCTGAAGAAAATAAATATTTTAATGCCGATAAAATAAGTGAGTTGATACGGAATGATGATTTTCTTAGTAAACGATACAAGAAAGTGAATTATGTATTAGCATCATCCAAGTTTACCCTTGTACCGGCGCCACTTTATGATCCGGGGAAAAAAGTTGAATACTTCGTTTTCAATCATAACCTGAAAGAGGACAGCATCGTTCTGACAGATAAGATTAATGATCCTGATGCATTTCTTGTGTTCTCAGCATCTAAATCAATAAGTGAAGTAATGAATAGTTTTTATCCCGGAGTATACCCACATCATCATATAAAACTATTGCTGGACCATACTTCTTCAACCAGAAAAAGTGTAATAGGCAATTACATACATATTCACGTAGAAAGGGATTATTTTAGTCTGATTATATTTAATGACAATATGCTAAAATTCTGTAATTCATTCGCTTACAGGAATATCTCAGACATACTCTATTATGTACTGAACGTGTTTAAAAACCTGGATATCAAACAGGAAGAGACTGTATATTTCAGTGGTTTAACAGAGAAGTATGATGATCTCTCATCCAGTTTCTCATTATACATAAGGAATATAAAATTTTCAGAACCTTCAGGGAATTTCACATTCAGTTATGTCTTTAATGATACGGAGCTTCATCGGTTTATTAATCTGTTTACAGTCGTAAATTGCGAATAATAGGGGGCGAATATAAAGGCAGGAGGATCAATCCTCCCGCAAATTTTAAGGCCAGGCCCACCACTGACTTTGCCCGGGAGGGTTTATTTAACATCCTGAATAACAGGGTTGATTTTGAGTCTATTACTGTTTTGGATCTTTTTTCCGGAACAGGAAGCATTAGTTATGAATTCGCTTCCCGTGGAGCACTGACGGTTCATCTCGTTGAAAAAGATATGAATCATATATCAGGTATTAAAAAAATATTAACGGAGTTGAACCTTCATAATGTCAGGCCGATCCATATTGATGTGAAGGCATATTTAAAGGCTTGTTCGGTTAAATACGACATTGTTTTTGCCGATCCTCCATATGATCTTACATGGCTTAAAGAGCTGCCTGACTTTGTTTTGCAGGCAGGTGTAATTAAAAATGACGGATTTTTCATACTTGAACATCCCAGGGATATAAGTTTTTCCGGTCATAAGTTATTTTTTGAGCACCGGAATTACGGAGGTGTGAATTTTAGTTTCTTCCATGCACTAAGTATGTGAATAATAATATATTACACGGCAACATACGAAATCACAAATGAGAAACAAACAGATAATATTTTCAAAAATAATTTTGCGGAGTAAAAAATTAGGTTAATTTTGCAGCTCGTTTTACAACTGGTGCGGTAGTTCAGTTGGTTAGAATAACGGCCTGTCACGCCGTGGGTCGCGGGTTCGAGTCCCGTCCGCACCGCCCATAAGACCCTATAACCCCTTGATTTTCAAGGGGTTTTTTAATGTCTGCCACAAAATCCGCCACAAAATCCGCCAAAATCTGCCACAAACTTTCTCCTTAGCACCTGGATTTATGAATGATCAGAATCATTTGAAAAAATACTTTGATAATAGCTATATATCAATTACTTAATTGCAATTTACTATAATTTTTATAATTTTTTATAAAAAAATTTCAGAAAGACATTTTGACCATCAAAATTTCTTTTCCGTAATATTTTTCCCTAGCGACTTTTGTGGATATTTCTACTATGCCAGGTATTTATTATTAGAAACGGGAAAAAGCATATTTTGCTTTAAGAATTCATCTCTGTAGCACCGCTGACCTTGAAGACCGGGGATATACCGGGGGAGAGATCCACAGGATACATCAAAGTACCTAATTATGAGTACATTATTAATTAGAATACGATTCTTCTTACATAGTCTGAGGAAACAATTAAAGTCCTGGTTCCTTCAACTTGGTTGCCATTTCTTTTCTACTTGGCATTACCTGAAGCATAGGAGCATATGTACAACTGGGCAGGTTGTTAAGGTAAATAATATTTACACCTTTGAGGAAGAAGGAGTTATCGATATTGTACGCTTATTGGACGTTTACCAAGCAAATGGTTATTTGTATTGTATTCTATACTTTTTTACCAGGAACAAAATTGTCACGGTAAGCCAGATATTAAATCCTGATGACTTTGGGATATGGCGAATCATGGATAATGAAGAATACGATGAAAGAATGTCGATGCGTTTATGGCACGATATTGATAAGGATGATAATCTTTTAGATTTATCTTCTTAAATCCTAATTCACATTGACGGGTTATCAAATTTAGTTGATCACGCGTAATTGAGGTGTTATTCGAGTCACTCCAGATTCACTTTTGTTAAAACATAAACCATTGTTATTTAGTACTTTACAAGGTTTTTTATTTTTTAGTGTGACAAAATTACACCTAATAACATAATTTAAGTGACTAATTACCAGTTAAAAACCATTTAAAAAAGGCGCAATTTATTAAACAAATATATCGAAATAGTGGCTGAGTCGGTTCACTCCAACTAATAACAAACTATAACCCTTCTATATGAGGTACTTAGGAAGATATTTTTAATGATAGTAAAAAATGTAGCATAAAAAATATCCTTATTTTTATACTTTCCCCTCTCCTAAATTATAACATGATTGCTAGATTTTAGGCTTTAAGTAGAAGCTTTCACGAAAAAAGGACATGTCACAATAATATAAAAATCAAGAAATCTCATCTCTAAAAACTAAATCACGAAACCCAAAAGAAAAGGCAGAATCAAAAGTCTATTTTTATGTTTAGTTTTAAATTAATGTATTATCCAGACTAAAATGATCTTCTAAAAAAGCCCTGTTATTTTACCATTTTCATCGATATCTATCTTTTCAGCAGAAGGATTTGAGGGCAGACCTGGCATACGCATTATTGTACCTGCAATCGGTACTATAAAACCTGCGCCGGAAGAGAGTTCAACTTCTCTGATTTTGAAAGTAAATCCTTTAGGGCAACCTTTCTTATGCTCATTGTCTGAAAGTGATTTTTGTGTTTTTGCTATGCATACCGCCAGATTACCTAGTCCTAGTTCTTCTATCTTCTTTAACTGCTGCTTGGCAAGCACGGTATATTCGACATGATCCGCACCATACATCCTGGAGGCTATGGTCTCAATTTTCTTCTCAAATGACCATTCAAGATCATAAAGTGGTTTAAAGCCAGTAGGAGAGTTGTTTATTGCTTTAAGTACACAGTTAGCAAGTTCGATTGCTCCTTCTCCCCCTTTCGACCATGCTTCATTAAGGGCAACTGCAACACTTTGTGAATTACAATGTTCCTTAAGCAGATTAATTTCTGCTTCTGTATCTTTATCAAATTTATTTATTGAAATCACGGGATTGAAACCATAATATTTCATATTTTCAATATGTTTGTCGAGGTTGTCAAATCCATTTTTAAGAGCTTCAAGATCTTCTTTAAGCAATTCTGACAGCTTGAGACCTCCATGATACTTAAGGGCACGTATTGTTGCTACTATCACAACCGCATCTGTATGTAGATTACCAAAACGGGACTTAATATTGAAGAATTTTTCTGCCCCTAATTCACTTGCAAAACCTGCTTCAGTTACGACATAATCACTAAAGGTCAGTCCCATTTTTGTAGCAATGATGGAATTTGTTCCCTGGGCTATGTTGGCAAAGGGGCCTCCATGAATAATAGCTGGAGTACCTTCAAGAGTCTGCACCAGATTTGGCTTTATGGCCTCTTTCAACAGTGCAGTCATCGCTCCATTTGCCTTAAGATCGCGGGCAAAAATAGGTTTCCCACTATAAGTATAACCTACAAATATGTCTCCAAGTCTTTTTTTCAGGTCCATAAGATCTTTAGCGATACAAAGTATCGCCATAACTTCAGACGCCGCTGTAATATTAAACCCAGATTCCCTAGGCACACCTTGATTTGAACCACCTAGCCCAATGATAATATCTCGAAGTGACCTTTCATTCATATCCATAACCCTTTTCCAGGTTATAGTTCGAGGATCTATATCAAGATTACCTTCATTTAGTTGAATATTATTATCAATTAGCGCTGCCAGAAGGTTATGAGCCTTTTCAACCGCGGACATATCTCCTGTAAAATGAAGGTTAATGTCTTCCATTGGAATTACCTGGGAATATCCTCCCCCTGCTGCACCTCCTTTAATCCCGAAAACGGGTCCAAGAGAAGGTTCACGAAGAACCACTGTTGCTTTTTTGCCAATACGGTTGAGAGCCTGTGCAAGACCGATTGATGTAGTTGTTTTCCCTTCTCCGGCAGGTGTGGGTGTAATAGCAGTAACAAGTATCAGCTTCCCTTTTTTTACTCGTCCTTCATCAATCAGGGATATGGGGATTTTTGCTTTATACTTACCATATAATTCAAGTTCGTCAGGGTTAATACCGAGCTTTTCAGCAATTTCCACGATAGGTCTTATAACAACCTGCTGAGCAATTTCAATATCTGTCTTCATTATAACGTTATAATTTTCAATTTGATATAATAATGGTTTTTGAAGTTATTCTTTAAGCCACTGAAAGAGTGTTATCCCAACAGAGCACCTCTCTCTCTAATAATTCATTCTCAAAAAAGCTACTAAAGTCATCTTTTATTGAGTTTAATTGATCCTCATTGTACTCATTTAATGCATTAAACAATGCATCAATGTTTTCGATTTTTGTACTCGGAGGTATATCGCATCCCGAAGACAAAACAAAGTTTTTAAACGAGGCTGTTTTATTTAATAATTCAAGTGTTTCTGCTCTGATGATTTCAGGCGTACCATTTTTAATAATCCCTACAGGATCTAGGTTGCCAAAGACTAAACGGTCTGAAGGTATATATGGTAAAATATCGAGCATATCAACCGCATTACCAAAGTGGAAACCTGCACTTCCTGTCGAAACCATTGAATTTACAAGAGGTACAGTATTTCCACAATTATGCAGAATAACTATAAAGTTTTCGTCCTGAACATGGTCAACTATTTGTTTAACATAGAAGGATGAAAATTCATTACACTCTTTCTCGGCCAATAAACCGGCAGCAGGTTCGGCTACTATAATACCATTACAACCTGCATCTTTGAAAGCCTTAGCATATTTTTTGAGAAAGTCTGTGCAAACCTGCAATAATTTGTGAGCTCCTTCGGGTTCAATAAGTATGGCAGCCATCATCTCTGTAATGTCATAAAGCCGCCCGGCAAGTGAATAAGGGCCAATAATCCCTCCAAAAACCGGATGATCTGTGATGTTTTCTGTTGCCAGTTTTGCAGCTTTCAGATGCTCACGGGTTTTGCCTTCACCTATTTCTGGTATATTCAGACTTGCTAATGAGTCAAAAGAGTCAATCAACCTTTTTGAAACAGTAGGAATCTCGGTTTGACCATAGTTTATCTCACTGCCAAATGCTTCTGCCTCAACGTATAGAGCCATTACTAATGTAGCAGATGCTATTGTTGGATACCTGTCTGACAATGCTTTAAGACTTCGGTATTGAACTTCACCGTCTGTAACCAATTCCAATACAGTTTTTCCCAGAATATTTAACCCTGGATAGGTCATTATCGGCATAGCTTTTATCTCTTCCGAAGCAATAATGGAGTTTTTCCATTCTATCATATTTTTCTTCATCTTTTTTAGTTCTTGAAGTTTTTAGTAATGTAATATTGATTACCAATTTGTTATTTAAAATATGTAATATTAAGTAAACATTTTTCTCATCTTCTAGTGATTAAAACTTGATCTTTAGTTTTTTTCTCTTGCATTCCCATAAATACAATTCTTATTGTCGCACAAATTACATGTATAAGGATTAAACCTGACATTTTCACCTATACCAATAATACCACTGACAGATTTAATAGGATCCATGAGTGCCGATTCAGTTAATCTGATGCCACAAAAATTACTGGGAACAAGCTCGAATAATTTATGTTGCTCTGTAACATCCCAACCACAATATCCCGGGCTATACCGGTTAGTTATTTTCTTTCCGGAAGAAATCACTGTTTTTTCAAGTTCATTCTGCATCAAATCCGCCGCTGATTCAACTATTTCACTACCAATAACATCATATATATAACCTGTTAAAAGATCACCCTCCTTCATTGCTTTCTTGCTTCTGATCCCGATACCTTCACCAGCAGTACAAAGAAAAACGGCTATTGAATCTGATTTTTTAATTAGCCCGTAAACAATCTTCTTTATCTGAAAAACCAGATGATTGATTTCAATCGTTTTTTCAACATCATTAAACTGAATATCTGATAAAATCCTATATTCACCCTTTATATTGCAGATCGCCTCCGTTTCTTTAAGCACTTCAGAAATAAGATCCGAGATGGTTTCCTGCGATTCGCCCTGTTTATACCCCATCACACTCTCAATCTGAGAAACATTAAGGTTCAGTTCTGATAAAGCAAATTGAAAATGAGTACTTTCCATTTTTACAACTATTTGTCAGTAAGTCTAATAAAATTTATCATAAATATATTTCACTTACGTAAGAGACCCGAATCGGTTACGATCCTCTGGACTACTGATTCCCATCCTAAGGACATTATGTGAATGCCATTAACTCCCTTTTTTTTCTTAATTGACTCAATCAATTCCAAGGCAATCTGAGTTCCTTCCTCTGGAGCACCTTCGCCTGCTTTTTCCATCCTGCTTAATATATTATCCGGCAGGCTGACTCCTGGAACTTTCGTATGAAGGTATTCAGCCACTTTAAAGCTTTTCAGAGGAGCAATACCAATTAATATGTATACTTTGTCGAGGATGTTCCTTTTATCGAGTTGTTCAAACCATGCGTCAAGTCTCTCAGTATCAAAGACAAGATTAGTCTGGAAGAACTGTGCACCGGCATTTACTTTTTTATGATCCTTTATTGCCTGTAATCTTGGGTCTGAGGCAAAAGGGGTTGTTGCAGCTCCAAGAAACATTTTAGGGGGATTTTTCATTTTTCTTCCATCAAGATAAATTCCTTCATCGCGCATCCGTCTCAATAACCATAACATTTGAACTGAGTCGATATCGAGAAGGTTCATACTACTCATTGGTGAAGGACCCACCTTTGCGCTATCGCCGGTGACGCATAAAACATTGAATATACCCAATTCGTTAATACCAATTATATTAGCCTGGAGTCCGGTTCGCGTTGTATCGCGTGCTGCTATTTGCAAGACAGGTTCAACATTATGATCGTTAGCTACTTTACAACATACTATACTCGACATTCTCGGCCGTGCAGAGGAAGAATCAGTAAAGTTTACAGCTGTTATCCAACGCTTTACCTGTTCGATATCTTTAGCCAATCTATCAGTATTTGCATTTAATGGTGGTGTCACTTCAGTCGTAACAACAAATTCTCCCTCCTGTAGTTGCTTCTCAAGATCCGAAAAAGGTTCGATGTAGCCGGGTGCGTGGTAATCAGAATCACCCTTCCACCAATCAGGCTGACGAATTGTTTTAAAGACGCTATCCCATGTCTTTGATTTTATTTCTTTATCTTTTGAGAGCATAGCCTTTAAAAAATTTGCAGTACCCACTTTTTGGATTTGCCGTACTACTTCGCCCCATGTTTCTGTTCCAACCTTTTCCCAATCTAGAGGGGGAAGTACTTCAAGTAGCATATCTTCTCTACCCAATTGTTCTGCTCGTTTATAAATACAATACCATATGCATTTACGTGTTTCGTCGACATAACAATTCTTTGAGGATGTTGTGCCGCCACATGGTCCATTTCTCATACCTTTGGGGCATTCCATAGGACATATAAAAGCTGTTTCCTGGAGAAGACAATTTCCGCACATTCTGCACCCAAAAAGCGGACCTTTTACAAGAAGTTCGGTTTTTGCAAGCAGACGCCTGACAAATTTTTCTTTCTTAAAAGGATAAAATGCTGGCTGCCATCTGCGCGAAGGTGTAAAAAGAGACATTGAAAAAAGATTAGAAGTTATTGTGCAGAATCAAGAACTAATTTTCTCAATTATACATTAATAGTTCTTTGTGAATACTCTATAAATCTCATTGCAAAATCATCGCGCCCAAGTATAAGATCTGCAGCTCTTACAGCAGCAGTTATCTTCTCAGGGTTTGCAATCGGACAGGTAAGCCCGTTCAGTATTGATAATGTCATAAAGGCAGCATTCAGGATTTCCCTGTTTGGCAATCCGAAAGATATATTGCTTGCGCCCATAGTAATATTAAGCCCAAGTTTCTGATGAATAAGCCTGATAGTTTTCATAGTAACCATGCATGCATTTGGATCGGCGCTTACAGCCATAGCAAGAGGGTCGATAACAACGTACTCCTCTTTGATCCCCAGCTTAAGTGCTCTCTCAAGTATCTTTTCAGCAATGGCTAGTCTTTTTTCTGGATCGTGAGTGATCCCGTTATCATCCATTACCAATCCAATTATGGCAGCACCAAATTCTTTTGCAACAGGCAGGATAGCATTTAAAGAATGTTCTTCTCCATTCACAGAATTAATAAGGCATTTCCCATTTGCCACCTTAAGCGCTGCTTCAATAGCCTTAGGATTGGGAGAATCAAGGCAAAGCGGAATATCGAATTTATTCTGAATTGCTATTACAGTTTCCGGAAGTAGTTTTACATCATCAACGCCAGGGAAACCTACGTTGACATCCAGGACATCAGCCATTGCATCGATCTGTATTCTGGCTAACTCAAGCACATATTCAAAATTCCCTTCCTGTAATGTGGATACCAGCTTTTTTCGTCTTGTTGGGTTAATACTCTCCCCGATAATTATAACCGGACCATTAGTATCAATTATAACCTCTCTGGTACTTCCGCACAGTATTGTTTTCATTTACAATAGGTTAAATCGCTATGATGCAAGGTTTTTTAAATAATTGACTGCACCCTGTGGATCAGGTGAATAAAAATCGGCTCCGATCTTTTTACAATACTCCATTGTTACCGGGGCTCCTCCTACTAGTATCTTGACTCCAGCATACTTTGTTTTAATGTCGGCTACAATCTTTCTCATGTTTTCCATGGTAGTCGTCAACAAGGCTGAAAGACCTACGACAGCGCTGGGTTTTTCTTCTATTGCCTTAATGAATTTTTCGGTACTGACATCAACACCAAGGTCAATTACCTCCCAGCCAGCACCTTCCACCATCATTGAAACAAGATTCTTCCCTATATCATGAAGGTCGCCTGTAACAGTACCTATTATAAAAGTTCCTTTTCTTTTTGTTTCACCCGACTGAAAGAATGGTTTAAGGTGAAGCATTGCACCACCCATTGCTTTTGCTGACATAAGCATCTGAGGTACATATATCTCTCTGCGACTGTATCTGTTACCAACATTTGCCATTGCTGGTATTAATGCCTTTTCAAGGATCTCATCGGGTTTGCATCCCTGTTCAAGCGCTTTCCCTGCAAGTTCATAAGCTCCATCCTGATCTTTTAAATTGGGAGGATAAGGGGATTTTTTATCAACCTTTCCCAATTCCACAGCTTCAAGCAACTTTTCGAGCAAATCTTCCATAATTAATTGATTTTATTTTGTACATATTAAATAGTTATTACAAAAATAATGTTGGTCTTACTTGAAAACTACATCAATATTTACTACTTTTGATACTATATTAACATTTTAGTTAGTTTTGGTACAATTATTACCACTATGCCAGCTCTATTTGAGAAAATAATTGTGAAAGATGATGAATCGTTCTTTATAGGGATTTTCCAGGACAACCTTGAAAAAAGCACCTGGCATTACCATAATAATTTTGAAATCAGCTTCATAACAGAGGGTTCCGGAAAGCGGATTGTGGCTGATTCAATCGAAGCATTTCAACCTGGCGACCTGGCATTTATTGGTCGGAATCTTCCACATGTCTGGATTGCGGATAAAGAAACCCGGACTCCTTCCAACAGGACTCTTGAAATGGTTTTTCTTCAGTTTACATCGAATGTTTTATCTCCTCAATTATTATCTCTTCCCGAATTCAGCTATGTCAAAAGAACTTTGGAATTATCAGAAAGAGGAATTCATATTGTTGGGCATACTCTCAATGAAGTGAGTGAAATCATGCTCCAGTTACCTTATTTGAAAAGTTTTGACCGGATGCTTCATTTTTTTATGCTGATGGACATTATCGGGAAAAGTGAAAGTAATGTTCAACTGGCTAGCAAAGAATATCTTAAAATGCGGTTCACAACCAGTAATAAACGGATAGCAGCCATCCATGAATATTTAATGAACAATTACCATGAAGAGGTGGATTTGAAGAGGTTAGCTGCTCTCGTCAATATGGCTGAAGGTTCATTGTGCCGGTTTTTTAAAATGAACACGGGGATTACTGTTTTTGAATACCTGAATAAGATTAAAACTGAATTTGCGTGCAAACTACTGATGGACCCAGATCTGAGCATCCTGGAAATATGTCTGGATAGTGGTTTTAACAACATCAGCCATTTCAATAAGCAATTTAAAAAAAATACTGGAGTACCACCCTCGGAATACCGTAAACGGTTTAAAATACTAAGATAAACTTCCAAAATTGCTTATCGAACCTAATAACTTATAAGATTTCCCAACGCATAGCTGATCAATCATTATATACATTCCCGAGGTTAGATGATATAAGAATTTTTCGGCTACATTGCATTCCCACTGGGTCAATTTCTCATTCCTTAGATACATTCAAATTTAAGCAATTTTATTTGTACAATTCTGGCCATTCATATATAGTGTAAGGTAAAGATTTTTTGATCTTGACTCCTCCTGAGAATAGAGTAATCTTATTTATGATATCATTCTCAGTTCAATATTTGAAATTAGTTTGCGATGACATCATTTATCTAATTGAATGATTCACTAGGTTAATGATTTACATTAAATCTCTTTTAATGCCTCAAGCATTGCAATTACATTTTCGAAAGGAACATTGGCTTGAATATTGTGAACTGTATTAAACACAAATCCTCCGTTCTTATTCAGGATCTCACATTGTCTTTTAACCTGATCTTTCACCTCCTGTGGTTTTCCGAAGGCAAATACGCCCTGTGTATCAATTCCTCCACCCCAGAAAACGATCTCATCACCATACTTTCTTTTAAGGTTCTTAGGTTCCATTCCTGATGCATTTATCTGAACCGGGTTTATTATATCAAATCCCGATTCTATAAACAATGGGATAAACGATTCTACTGCACCGCAAGAGTGTTTAAAAGTTTTCCAGGTAGTGTTTTGATGGATCCAGTCATTTATTTTCTTATAATAAGGCAACCATAGATGTTTATAAGTCTCAGGTGAGCAGAAAGTTGAATTCTGTGTACCAAAGTCTGTACCGCAAATAAACACTGCATCTATCCTGTTTCCAATGACACTGAATATATTTTTAAGATTCTCGACAGCTATATCTGTTTGCCTGTCATACAGTTCCCTGATGAAATCTGCTCTTGTCAGAGTTGACATATACCATTCAGCAACTCCCCTAATGCCTTTTGGCTTTTTCAGGTTCAGACCAGGAACAAGAGCAATGTCTCCAAGAGCTGTTCCTCCCAGCGAGGCCATAACACCCTTATCAATATCTTTCAGGGAGTCGATTTGGTTCTTCCAGTAGAGAAGTTCGCTTTCAGAGACAGGGCCAAACTCTTCAAGATTATCATCAACTCTTAGTTTTAATTCATCAATAGGCTCCTGTCTCTCGATCGCATCGAAGAAATATCCCGATTTAGGCATCATTCCACATGGCGAAGCTGATGTATCTCCTTCAGGATACATCAGGATGTCACCATTTTTATTAAAAGTATAGTTAAAATCACCAGGAAAGAGAACCTCCTGTCCCCATAAGGTCCTATGCAGTTTCCAGTTTTCATTTGGAATGCCGAACATATTCTTCGCACCAAATATTCCAATCACATCAATATCCATTGATCTAACGAGATCACGTTCGACTTCTCCCAACATCTGGTAAGGTTCAATTATTTTAACTGGATGTTTTTCAAGTCCATAATAATCCCGCAGTTTTTCAACTATAAGTGCATGAATGCCTGTGACACTAGTTGAACCAAAATCAACAACGACCTTATTTGGTTGCTGATGGTTGATAGTCCTTAAAAAGTTCTCTTTTGAATTGCTTGCTGTTTTCATATATTTAATAAATTAACATATTCTAAAACTGATTTATTAATTTCATGACTTCATTAATTTTAAATATTTTTTAATGTATATCTTAATTGCTCATATGTTGTTTTACCTTCAAAAGCTCCGTGTGGACGATTAAAATTATAAAATTCCTCTTGATCATTAGACCTAAATGTCACTGTGCATGCTAATTGATTTCACTTTTACCCTAAAGGTATCCATATCACTATTGGATAGTTTGTAACCTCGCATCGTTTGCTGAATAAGTTTTTCAATCCCATTTTCAAGACTGACATTTATCATATCAGGATAAGGTTTCCCAACGCCAAGTTTTTCAGGCCATTCCCGTGCTTCTCTTACCTTTTGAAGGGCTGCTTTGTAGCAGTGATTTTGCAATAATTGCAAGGCGAGCATCAACTTAATTTGTTCATAAAGCTGATGACCATCTGTAGCGCCTTCAAAAGGTAGAATATGAATGTTATCCAGAAGTTTTTCCGCGGCATCATACTTATTATTCTGCATCAGACAATGGGTGTAGAGCATACCTGTAATATAGTTACCGACATCTTTTTTATAATAAGGCTCAATTGTTTTTAGTGCTTGCGCATATTGTTTTTGACCTAATAAAAATTCGGTTAGATATTTTCCATAACGCCACTCCTGCTTATTAAGGGATATAGCCATGGAAAGATCTTGTAATTTATTAACGGTTTCTGTCGAATCATATAGCCTGGCTTTTGTAATGTAGAAAGGCGGAAAATCAACTATTCCCTGGACACTGTTCAATAAGCTTAAAGCAGCAGTCTTATTATTTCGAAAAGATTGGATCAGAGCCAGATAATATCTGGGTTTCCAATCGCTGGTATTTTGTATAGCCCATTTCATTACCGTAGCGGTTTCTTCACGGAATGGAAATGCCATGCGGGGATTTCCATTATTTGCAGCGTCTAACCATTTATTAGTATCGGGATCTTCTTTATGTAGAAACGCCTGCCAATAACTGATGACATTACTAGTAGGGGACATGCTCAAAATAACTTTGCTTTCTTCTAGTCTGTTTAGTTCGTAATACCAAATAGCCAATTCGAGGTAAGTTTCCTGGGGCAGCTCATTTCTTATAAGACGGGTAAATGCCTCCTGGGTTGCTTTGCCTTTATGTTCCCAATATTCCTCAAACCGGATAAAATGGTTTAAGGGATCTAATTCTAATATTTTTTGTTTTATAGCTTCTTTATCATCATCATTCCCTGCCAGACGATCAACAAGGTATCTAAGTTTCAATGCACTCATATTTTTCCCGTCATTATCCAGGCTGCGGTTTGCATATTCGTATGCTTCTTGATAATTACCCTTATGCAGGTACATACGGCTTAACGCTATGTAAGCAGCAGAACGGTAATCAGCCGTCAGTGCGGCTAACTCAAAGCCGTCTGCCGCATCATACCATTTACCAAGCTTTTCAGCGGATAATCCATAATAATAATTAGCCGCAGGATTGTAGGTTTCAATACTCAGTGCTTTCCGTGCATAATAAAAAGCGGAATCATATTGCATTTTCCGGTACTGCAAAAATGCCATTTCCGTTAAAGAAGGAATAAAACCAGTTTCCTTTTCAAGGGAAGCCCGGATCTTGATTTCCGAGCCTATATAATCTTTATAGCGTGCCAAATCCCTGCCCATGAGATATAATCCGTATGCGGTATTCCAATCGAAACCGGGGAAAGCATCTAAAGGTCTGCTTAATTGCTCTGCTGTATCCCCGTTCCAATCAATAACACTGCCTGCAAGCTCCAGTCGTATAATGCTTTTACCGCCGGTAAACAAAAAACTTTTTTGATATGATTGCAAAGGCTGAAGGTTTATTTTTTGAAGGTAAATGACATTTCCGGTTTTATCAATTAGCTTTAAGGTATCGTCTATTTCGCTGACAGGAGAAATAAATACCGTGAGCGAATCTGTGCCCTGTTGTATATTGATAACTCCATTCAGGTCAGCATTTGCTACTCCATCGGTATTTTTATACGGATACCAGTATTCTGTCCAGGCATCCGTATGATAGGGGGCAAATCCCACTTGCTTGAAGGGAGTATGGCTACTTTCTATAACATTTTGATTAAACAATCGTCCGCTTTGGATTTCGCAATATTGGCCACTGTTGTCGGTCAACAGTTTTTCCCATATTTTTCCATGGTTGGATAATGCCCACATAAATACCTTTCTCCCAGGCTTATCTTCCCGGTTAGCATAATGGATCATACCGAAATTTTCATGCTGCCAGTACGCTCCGAAATATTTGCTATAGGTCCCCATAATGTGATAGGATTTTGAATCTCCAAAATTATTTTGTCCGTATATGGACAAATTCTTGTGGTTCAGCGAATCAAAAGGCCATGGGTATGCTAGTCCATCATGCCCAATATAATGGGTGCCGGGATCAATAAATTCCAGGCTATCCCGTGTTTTTATAGCTAGATTCATCCAACTATAATAGGGTTGTTCAATAGGCGTTTCATTATGCCAGTAAGCCCGGGTAATAAAGTACGCTTTATCTTTCGGGAGCCTGATCTCCAGGTTCCAACTCGTTCTTGTTAACAGATCCAGCGCACCAATAATGCAACTAACGCTACTATCCTCGTTTCCCCGAATTAGGTAATCTACCGGGTTAGCTACCGCTGGTGTGTGACCGATGATACCAAAATTAGCTTCTATGCCTCCACTTGTCCAGGGCCCCCGCATGGCAATATCACGGAACTTTACCACGTCGTTCTCATAAATAAACGGTTTCCCGCTTTTTTTATCAATAGCAGTCCATATCTTGCCACCTATTTCGGGCATGATATCCACTTTGATATAAGCATTCTCCAATTCTACCACTTTCCATTTTAGCCGCACCGGGTTATCCGTAAACCCATCGTATCGAAAATAAGGATATATCTTTCCATTGTTGGGTACAGGATCAGGATCAGAAAAAGGATAGGTCTTATATGTTTTTTCGTATTCTTTGATGGTGGAGGAATGCTGAGCAAATACCACATAAGAAAAGAAAATAAACTCAAAGGTTATAACCAATTTTTTCATAAAATTATTTAATAATTTAAATATTTACTATAACCATAAAGGGCTATTTACTAAGCAATTCCAATATCATTTTTCGTTTCTCCCTAAAATCTTTGATATCAGTATTATACTCATCAAAACTATAGACTATCTGACTGCATATTTCTTTTGCTTTATCCGGATGTTTTTGAGACAGCATTTTCAATAATTCATAATCCATAATGCCGTCTCGCATAGTTTCCAACCGGATAGAACTGTATAACTTTTCATATTCAGGATATACGATGTAACTATCTCCACCTGGCAATTCCATATTGGGCTGGACGGTTTCATCAAAGGGGTGCTCATTCCAATAGTTAAATCCCCAATGAAGATAACCGGTAATATTGTACCGAAAGTTGATCCAGTGCAATATTCTTGTTTTGATCAATGGTAATTCAATAAAACGATTAGCATAATTTCTTTGTGGTCCGACACATGTATAAGTCCATACTTCATCGCCCTTGCTCTGGCGCCCTTCAAAATAATCATAATCTTTATCTAAGACATCCAATATCGGTACCCATATATTCAATATATTATTAAGCTTCTTTGTACCTATTGCATCAATAACGGGGATGCCCGGAGCCAGTTTTTTAAAGAAAGAAGCAATATCAATATATGACTGATAGTTCTGGTCAGTTGGCTCGTCTGCAATATGCTGCATATAAATCTTATCCCATCCTTTTTCTTTTAGATGCGCCATTAACGCCTGAACAAATTGCTTATAGAAATTCTGAGATACCTGATCTGATATCGCATGCGTTTCAAAAATCGTAGTATCAGTATTAACAATAGGAACGGTTACTCCAAAACTAGTATTCCAATCCCCCATTCTGCTTCCTATATGACCACCTTCAATTCGTTTTAAAGCACCAGCTTGCCGGAAGATTTCTACATATTTATCAAAATGACTGAAATCAATATTATATTGCCCATCATTCAGAGAATATTTTGCTAATGACAAAGGAGATATCAATACCACATTCTGATCATAATCCGCCATTTTCTTTGCTATTACTTTCAGTAATTCCCAATATTTATCTGAATATGGCACCACAGAATCTCCTTTGTTCATCAGTTTTAATTTTCTTTCATCAAAATAAAACCAGTTGGTTACCCACAAACTGCTTGAATCAATTGTAACAGGATAAACATGTATGGAAAACGGAACGTGTAATTCCATATTCTTATCATTCATTCTTCCTCGAACGGTAAGTTGTCCATTGTATTCTCCGGATGGTGTGTTTTTAGGTACATTGATAGAAACCCATATCGGCTGAGTATAATCTGCATTCACATCGATGAATGGAGTATCAATAATGGGATCTGGGAAAAATCCTGTGGGAGAAATGAGTTTATCAGGAGGTGGAGCTGGATAAGTCTTACCCATTCGTACATAATCAACATACCCAATACTTACATTTTGATGATTAATAAGCGAATATTTCTGGTTAAGTTGTATTGCTGAAGCCGTTAAATGCTCTATAGATAACATACTATGTAAGGCAAATTGAAAAGTTGCATGTTCGCCCCTGGCAACATCTGCAGTTGCCTTCAAATCAGGAAATAAAGCTACCTCGGGAAAAACTTTCTGTAAAGGATCTACTGCTTCTAGCATCATCCCCGATGACTGCTTGTTCTCCTTTGCAGGGTGCATAATTGTTTGTGAAAAACTAATACAAGGTAATGCTACAAAAATGATTAACAGATAAGAAATGGCAATTTTAGACATGATAATTTTAGTATAAGTTTTATAAAATAACTAGCTCAAATTGAGTATTCATATACAATTTTGTTTATCAGTTTGAGTAAAATACTTATCCCAAATGATTACAGACTCATATTCAGCCCGATAGGGAATAAAAGTGAATTCAATTATAAGTTGATATGATAAAAATGCTAATTCTCTCCATTTCCTTGTCATTATATTTTGGTATCCTTTGTGGGTTGGCTGTCATACCATACTACTTGCTGCCCATTTAACTTATCCTTACCAAATAGAGGAAGAAGTAAGGAGCACAAGTGTAGTAACAAAATTCTACGTTTCATGATTTTTATTTTAATCTACCTCACTAAATCCTCAATCCATTTGCGAGCTTGCTTTCTTACTGGCAAATCACAAAGGGTCCAGCGTTGGGAGTGATTTTTGAAAGGAATGGTAACATAGGTAAAATTCCCCTTATATCCTGTAGATTGAATTGCCTGCTCAATATTAAGAGTGCTAATCTCTTGACAAATAAATTGGGGGCGATCGCCCAACCTTTGCAGTCGAGTGGGCCAGTCCTTTAGGTCCGCAGATGTATGCTTAAACTCACCTTCGTAGTGGCTGTAGCAGAGCATACCACACCAGAGATGAGCTATATCATCGCCATGCAGGCCAATGTAGTTACAAGCAATGGCCCCACGTGAAAATCCCATTAAAATAACCCGATGGGTATCCCCACCCCAGTTCGAACAAACATCTGCGACTGCCTGTTGGCAATACCTTATTGTTTCATCTACATCTCTCCACCAGGTGACAGCATTTTTTTTAGTCGATGCTGTTTTTTCGACAAAAGGTAAACAAAGCCAAATAAACTTACGCCCACCAGACAAGCCGTAGCCCATTACCGAGCCTTCTGCGCTCCCATCGCACACATCACCACACTCATTATAGTCTCCATTGCCTGCGTACTCAATGATAACTGGGAATTTTTTATTGGTATTCCAGTTCTTTGGAAGATGCAACGTGTGGTAAACCTCCGGCTCCTCCCAGCCTTTTTCAATCGACCTTACCCTAATACCCGGGGCTGGAGCCAAGAGCTGTGTAGCTGACAACTCAATATCTGCTGGAAAATCGTTAATATTAGCATTCCCGAGATTTGGTTGTATTGTAACCTTAGATTTTTTTGCTTTAAGCAGTAATGCATCCACTACCAGTATCCCGTTACTATTAGCCAGCATTGCTGATATTGCAGGCATTTGTCCTTTCTCAAAGGAATAAGTTTCTATAGATGCAAATTCGCCATGGTATTGAGCCGGATCAAGATTCATTGAAAAAGTTTTCTCTTTTACTTTTACCTGAATTTTAATCTTTCCGCTTTTAGTATTAGACGGACAATAAAAATAAGCATCATATTGAGCTGTTTTTTTAATGTCATGAACCAATGTAACAATAGTTTTATCATCTGCATTAGTTGAAACCAGATAGGTTGCACCATATTGCCCCATCCAGGCACTGCTTTTTTCGAAAGTACCTGCTTTTTGAATATAAGTAGAATCCATATCGTCGATAATATCGGGAATAGAACCATTGAGAAGCGGGTCTTCAATAAGTTTTGCCTGGATTTTTTTAACATCAACTTCCTGAACAGATTTGTTTGTATTAATTGCTTCGGGTGCTTCTATAGCCGACGATTGCGCCAACACCATAAACACAAGTCCCATGCGGATTGATCCACAGGCAATATGTGTAGCCGATAAACAGACGGGAACAAGAAGGTTCTTACATTCGCCTCGTTTAGGCGTGAGTGATCGATATGAAATAGGATAAGGCGGGAAACCACCAATTTCCACATCTCCTTCGTTTTTTACCATTCCATTCACCACAATACGTTGAACATTATGCGAATCCATCGTGTAAGCCGCCATCCCTATAGCATCGGATATTACTTCTTTACCAGTACAATTATGCTCTATCATCACATATTCGTCAATCATACGACATGCCTCACGAATATATAATTGAGTAGAGAAATTCCCTGTTTTTGTAAATTCATCTTGAGGATAGCCCCATTGAAGCATCTGCCTGTGTAATTCCTCTAGAACTCACTGATCATGGCCAGCAAAATACAATAATCCTTTGGTGTAGTCGGTATGGTTGGCTATAATTTTCTCATGGTCTGCGTAAGATGCATCCGGATAACCCCGGTTCATTCCCTTCATATCTGTTGAAAAGCCATTTTCGTTATTAGTATCGGTTTTTTGGTTAGGCTTGATGGTCCAGATAAAATAATCGTTTAATGTGGTTTTGCCCGTTTGTTTCATGAGTCGAAGCAAAAGCTCGTACCAGGTAGAATCGAAATTGGCCGGACGGGGGATAGGTATTAAGTTGCCCGGATTGTTAGTGAGACAGATGCGGTAATTATAAGCCTGTACTTTTTTATCGCCACTATCTTGGGGAGCAAGCTTTTCGTTTGATATCCCCCATAATAACCCACTGGAAGGATCGCCAGGTTTCTTATAGGGATCAATTCCATCAGGAAACTGATTTTCTTTCATCTGTTTAACCCCATTATAGGTTTCGCCATACAAAGTGTTTACCTCTCGCCCAATGGTACAAGAAACCTTGGCCAGAGCCATGAGATCTTTAGCGATACAAAGTGTCGCCATAACTTCAGATGCAGCAGTCATATTAAAACCTGATTTACGGAGTAATTATTTAAAGTGCATATTTCACTAAAAAAGGATCAAAAGGCCATTTTTCAGAGGATTTCTCAAATCTGGCGCCTTTAAGAACTTGTGCACGGATCTGTTTTGCTCGGTATGACATGAGATTGAATGAGAAATCAGCTTGGGGCCCATTCTACGATAATTCCCGGTGGCATTTATTGCTTATGCAGGACAGTTAAAATTGCTGACTCCGCCTCCAAAATCAGGCTTTAAATTCTCACTTTTCTTAAATCATTCAATTTTGCAAAAATCCCTGGTTAAACCTTTTTTTTCAATTCTGTATTTCCCCCTTCCGCAAGAGTAATTTCCATATTTCGTTTATTCGTTTTCCATGCATCTTTTGTAAAATCAGGAACCTCAATTGGCAAAGAATTGCTTTTTACCGACCATTCACTTAAAGGCAAAATGGAACTCCAGGATACTCCATCATATACATCCATATCGAGTGGCAAACCATTTCGCAGGCAGTCTATCAAACGCCAGGCCATTAATAAGTCCGCACCAAACTCAGAGCCGCTATTCTTACCCAGCTCAGCCATTTTCCTGAGAATATTTGGTGTATATTTCTCTTCGAGCAATTTGTATTCCTCCTGTGAAACCCAACCACCTTCTATATCGGAAATTCGCGGGGGTTGGGGATATTCCATGGCAGATCTTTTACTTCCACATATCTCCTGTTTAAGTGTAAAGGGTCGGTTTGTGGTTGCATCATGCTGCACTATAATAGTGCGCCCTTTAGATGTTTTGATAATAGAGGTATTTATATTGCCCACATAATCTAAATCGGCAAATGGTTTATAGAATTCATCTGTGGAAGCCAGGTTTTTAGCCATCTCACCCATTTGGAAATCTTTGCTTTCAACGGATACCAGAAAGTTCATCTTATCACCCCTATTAATATCCATAGTCTCACAAATCCACTCAAAACCATGTATCGGATAGATGTTGCCCTTTCGATTACCATATTGTTTCAACCACCACATATCCCAGTACTTGGTTTTAGAAAAGTTATTTTCTATTTTGTTCGCAATATATCCGCCTTCAGCGTGTATGATATCTCCAAAAAATCCCTGCCTTGCCATGTTCAGAGTGAGCAGCTGAAAACTATTATAACTATAGTTTGCCATCATCATGCAGTGTTTGCGGTTACGTTCTGCCGCTTCTACTACTTGCCAGCATTCTTCCAATGTTGCAGCGAGAACAACTTCAGATGCTACATGCTTACCGTGATTCAAGGCATACACTGCCATTTCAGCATGCATATACCAGGGAGTGGTTATTATCACCAGATCAATATCTTCACGTTCGCATAACTTTTTCCATTCATCTTTGCTTCCTGTGTAGATAGTTGGATTATGGCCAGAACCCTCAAGCAACTTTTTTGCAGCCGCGGCTTTTTCAGGACGTAAATCACATAAGGCTTTGATTTCAACACCCACAATACGACTCAAATTATTAACATGACCAGGTCCTCGGTTGCCCAACCCAATATGACCAACACGAACAATATCCAATTTAGGTGCTCTATAACTAGACATATTAAATCGCTGAACATGCGATTTCTCATATTGCCTGCTGAGTTGGTCAAGACCTGGTTTGTTTTGTTTATCTGACTCTGAAGCATATCCTTTAAAGATACCTCCACCAGCTATACCAAGTCCGGCCAGACCCGTTAATTTCAAAAAGTCTCTACGTTTATTTTTCATTTTTTGATACTTTATGTTCTTATTATAATTCGTAACTGATATAAATGCAATTCATGAACTCTCAATATAAAAAATTTAAATCTCTGTAACCTTGACCTTTTCTTCTAAGGATTTCTCTTTTGTTATTAAAACCCTCTAAGGGTTGTTAGATGCAATCCATTTTGAAAATAAAGGCATTAATACTTTTTGGCGAAATCCTCTGCGTAAGCATCAATTTCAGAATCAGTTAAATCAGCCCCTGAATTAACAACTAACCTGAATCTGAAAGTTGCAGATTTGCCTGCAGGAATGCTGAAGTTCATGACATTCTTCCCTCCGGTATAAGCGCTAGCACCAAGAGGGTTGGCTAATAATAATCCGTATCCTCTTGCATGCCAATATGTTGGATAACCCGGATTTTTAGGATGGTCAATCATAACCACGGAGACTTTTTCATCACCTATTTTTCCATAAAGATCCACCCATTTACCTCGGGTACCGTATACTGCATCCCCTGTAATTCCTTCACTACTCCTGTAATTACCGGTTATTCCCTCGTTTGACATCTTTTTTACTGTCGTTGGATTGCCGTTGGCATCAACAAGTACAACTTCCTCTTGTGATGGTAATTCCAATTGGCGGGCAACACGAATTCCCAATCCACCTTCTTTTGTATCTTTCATGGAAACATCTAGGTCTGCAGCTGTCAAAGTTATGATCCGGTCAATAATACGTGCTGATCCTTTTGCTATAAAATGATATTCAGATTTTTCGGCTAAAAGTTCTTTACCCGAAGGATCAATCCAGCTTTCGGTTGTAAGCATCGATCCTTCACCGTTTCCATTGGAAAGTTTATCAACACTCACATGCTTGATTGTTCCGTAACCACCTTTCTTTTCTGCAGGGATTGCTGCTGAATTATTCCAAAAATCATACCCGTTAACATTACCATAACTAAAACAAACACCAATTTGGTGGGGATGGTCAACACGTTCGCCTGGTCTCGGTTTCAACGGATAACCGCGTGTAATTTCAGTACCTGCTGATGTCATAACAGGATAAAGGATGGGTTTCATAACATTCTCAGGCCAACAGTAGGAAGTGAAGAGTTTTCCGTCAATCATAACATCAACCCTTTTTTCAGTTTCATAGCTAACAAATATTACTTTCAGATCACCTATGTCTTTTTTTCCTTTTTTCGTAGACTGAGAACTACAGGAGACTGAGAAAATAGCAGTTAACAACACGATTAAAATTGCTTTTAGATTCATAATTTTTTAAAATAATTGTTTAATAGTTAAAAATAATGTTTACAGTTACTACAAGAAAACTTTGGATTTTTATAATTATTAAGATTAATCTTATTATTTTAACGTATCAATAAACTTCATATGGTAAATCTTTTACTTTATCCAAACCTACTTCCTAAATGGTAACTTTTTCTTAACTCTTCAACTGTTTTAAATATTACAACAACTTTATTATCCTCGACTTTATCGTCCATATTAATACAACAAATACCTGTTAAATTAGGATTATTAGAA
This sequence comes from Bacteroidales bacterium, assembly GCA_003141495.1. Taxonomy (GTDB): domain Bacteria; phylum Bacteroidota; class Bacteroidia; order Bacteroidales; family VadinHA17; genus LD21. The sequence continues at coordinate 4,008 of PLMC01000088.1, read as the reverse complement.
TCTATAACAAGTTTTTTTATTGTATTTGACAATTCTTCATCCGTATAACTATTTATTTCTACCGGATTTAATCTTATATTTAAAAATGTTTCAGGTAAGTATTTTCGTATCTCTTTTAAATCCCCTCCCCAACCAACATCGAGAAAGTCGAGATGTGGAATTTTTTGAAATATTCTAGCATATCTATGAGGATCTGATCCACAGTAGTGGATGCCAAATGGCCGAAACCTTTGGCTCCAATTTACATCAAAAGGCAACAAATATTCCTCATATTGCTCAGTAGAAATCATTGTGTGTGAACATTCTGAATGTAAAAACACCGGATTGTTAAAGTGTTTCACAATCCGGTTAACTGAAACAGAGGTAGTTCCGGTTTCTTTTGCTATAAAAGTTGTGAATTTTTCTATTACCTTAGAAATGTCGGAGAAGTAATTTTTAGTTTCTTCAGATTTTTCAAAAAAATCCGAAAAAATTTTTTCTGCTTGTAAATCGAGGGCAATATTCAGAATGCCTCCCCAATTTATATCACCGATCAGGTATCCATATTTACCCTTTAATTTCTCTAACAGATGCTCTAATTTTTTAAAAACAGGCGTTTTAAAGATATCGTTATTATAAATTTTTAACTCCTCATGATTAGCCGGATAAACCTGAGGGGCAGAGTCTTCAAAATAATTTACTTTGCAACCCAATAGTTCGGAAATTATATAACCAGATGCATTATGAACAGCGCCAATTACCGGCAAATCTTTATTCCTGTCTATACCAAGGCCATACATCCCGAATTTATTATAGAGTTCTTTCTCCATTTTTTTTTCGGATTCAACTCGTTTTAATGGATGATAAAAAAAATCCTGATCAAATGTGATACCTGTATGTTTAAACCACCATGAGGGATGAAATACAACTTCAACAGGTAAGATATCTTCTTGTAAAATTGGGTTTTGAAAATAATTATTCATATTAAATTCTAAGATATTTAACTTATTATAGTTTTTTGTTTATTTTTTTGGTTTGCAATTTTTATAAATACAATCATTTAAATTGCTTTTTTTATTCCAAAAATGCTTTTGCACTTTTCTACTTTTTGGTCAAGGGTTCCTTCTTAAGGTACCATAACACAACCATCTACCTGTCGATTTATAAATGTCTCAATCAATGTAGTGGTTTTAACAGCATCTTCATCAGAACTTCCAAAAATTACCGTATAACCAAATTTATCGGCTCCATATACAATTATTTGAGCTAATTGTCCAAAAAAAGGATTGGAAATATCAGCAACAATCAATCCAATTGTCTTTGTAGTTCCTTTCCTTAAACTACGAGCGATATAATTTGGTTGATAATTTAATTCCTTTGCAGCATCCTTAATTTTCTTAACCACTCTTTGACTTACCCTTTTTTCTTTTCCCTGACCGTTTATTACATATGATATAAGTGTAGTCGAAACTCCAACTTTAATCGATATTTCCTTAAGAGTAACGCGTTTTTTCATTACATATGCGAATTAAGAGTTGAAAGTTTAAAAGTTATTAACAATATAAATAGCTGAATGTCAATATATTGTATGTAATTAATTTGTTTATAATCATGATAATCAATATCTTAAGACAAAATGTGCTAACTAATGTCGATAAGTATAATTCTCAAGGTAAAAGAACTTAAGTTAATCAATCTATATCTATTTGTATATCTGTGACATATATGTCTAAAAACTTAAAAACAGCTGTCAGTGGTTCAGCAATAATGATCAACCCAAATTCACTAATCAAGAGGTTATGTCTATTTATCTTTATGTTATGCAAGCGGAACAAAGGTTAAAGATAAAACAAATACACAGTTTTGCCAATGACGTCTTCGTTCATGGTTTCCTCTTCTTCCTTCGTATGAAGCCTTCAATATAAGAGTTAACCGTTTAAGCGAAGCTTTTAAGCATTTATCAGAGTCATTATTATATGGCTATTGCCCTGTCGATTGTAAATCAGATACCAGTTTTGTAGATTCACTCCCGATTATTACGTGCTCAGGAAAACGACCAAGCCCTATAACGAAAGAACTAACAGACAAATGCTTCTGTTCAACCTGTCAGCACCTATTACTAACCTCCGACACTAACTAATCTAAACCAACTATAATGATTTTGTTTTATCTGAACACTAATTAATTTCCCCTTTAATATAGTTACCTCAATCCTTATATTTCTCATATTTGTCTATAATATACCCGTAAGTTGAATAAATCTCATAGGGAAAATGTTTTTTTTTAACCGGATGATTTTATTTCTTTGACGTGATTATCTAAGTGAGTTTATGACACACTGTTTTAAAGCGTATTAAACAGGAATGTCAGACAGCGTTAATATAGGATGTAATATGATTTTATTGGTTCAATGGAAAAATAGCGAAAAAAACAGCAATATTGGCAAGTTTTCATTGTGTAACCATTTACGGATAAATTTCAGGGATTCTGATATATAATTGTCAACGTTTACGGACGAGAGACTAACTTCTTTGGCAATTTCTTTTGTTGATTTGCCCTCCAACCGGCTTTTCAGGAAAATGACCTTTTGTTTTTCAGGAAGTTTATAAACGATTTGATAAACTCGTTCCAGAACAGACTGGTAGTCGATACCGTCTTCTATTTCAGAGGAAGACTGAGAAATTTCATACAGGGTGTCGTCGATGAATTTTTGTCGATAATTCCTTTTCCAGAAAAGTTTGCAAATATCGTTGTACGCTATGGTAAAAAGGGATGTTCATAAATGGTAAAAACTATTGATTGACAAATAGTTAGTTCTTATTATTTTTAAGAAAAACCCCCGAAAAAGCTCGTTAAAGCTAAAAATCGGGGTAATTTTCTTAAAATGCTATGAGAAAAATACGAAGAATTTACGAAACTACCCAAGAATTTAATTTCATTTCACCAGAAAAAGAGTTTTCACTCTATTGGAAATCATTTCAACTGTCAGAGTTGGGAAGAATCTATCAGGCAATCCCCTGGTGTGAACTTGCTAAGAGTTTAAAGATTAGAGATAAAAGGAAGGGACCTGATCGGAAATTTAGTCCTCAGGGGATGCTCGCCCTGATGTTCTTAAAGTCCTATGTTGGATGTTCTGACCGAAAACTGATCAGCTATCTTAACGGGAATATTGATTTCCAGATGTTTTGCGGTATTTTTCTTGGTCCTGATCGTATTAATAACTTTAAGATAGTCAGTGATATACGCTGTTATTTATCCATGTGTTTGGATATCAAGAATCAACAGGAAGTGTTGGCTACTTACTGGAAGCCATATCTATAAGAAACCAATATTATGCTCGACGACGCAACCTGTTATGAAACATCCATGCGTTATCCGACCAATGTAAAACTTCTGTGGGAAAGCACAGAATGGTCATACCACCAACTAAAGCTTATATGCAAATATCTGAAAATTAGGATGCTTCGAAATAAGTATGAAGAACAATGGAACAAGTATAACAATTACAGCCATAAGCGGAAGAAGACGCATAAGGAGACACTTAGGCGAACCAGGAGCTTGCTCTATTTATTGGAGAAGATAGTTATGTTGCTCAAGGGAATAGAGAATCAGTACCAGGGGCAGTTTGTTTTGCCCAGAGGATACTATGAAAAGATTAAGACTATCCGCAAAGTCCTAAAACAACAACAGGAAATCTT
>PLMC01000088.1:0-303 GCA_003141495.1 Bacteroidales bacterium | reverse complement strand
CGAGCATCTTAGTTTTAATGCTTCCAATGAGGGAACAAGACTTGTAAAATCAATACGATATGGACGGAGCCTATTTGGCAAGATTACCCATATATCGGCCGATGACATTTATGCTACCAATGCAAACCGCAAAAACAGTACAGCAGCACATATCGTTACCAACTTCAAGCGTAACGGAAGAGTTGGTAAACATGAAGAGCACAGGCAGATAATCAGCAGAGAGCTAAGAAAGCAGAGGACAATACGAATGGAAGGTAGCTTTGGGACAGAAAAGGAACATTATGGACTTCAGAAGATTAAAGC
>PLMC01000028.1:7191-7316 GCA_003141495.1 Bacteroidales bacterium | reverse complement strand
ATTCTTTTATGGGTACAGGACGAATGGAGTTACGACAGACATTTTAAAAATGCAAATGAACTTTTCCGTGTAATTGAAAATCAAAATCTTACTACAGGAGGAAACTCCCTGATAGTGCCTGTTCC
>PLMC01000028.1:0-7138 GCA_003141495.1 Bacteroidales bacterium | reverse complement strand
TATTTTGGTAACGAAGAAGCATTGGGCAAAACGCTGGCATCACGTGGCTTCAACGTAACTGTAACAGGTGTTGTTAAGAGTATGCCTGAAAACAGCCATATCCAATTTAATATTTTGATCCCTGTTGAATGGTTATCCGGATTAGCTGCTCATATAGATGGTTGGAATGAGAGGTTTAATACTTACATTGAACTTAAAAAAGGGGCAGAAAGTAAACTAGTTGAGGCAAAAATTCATGACTTTATTAAGAAACATAATAAGGAATCGAATTCGGAGATTTTTCTTCAAAACATCAAAAAAGTTCATCTATATTCTTTAGGGAAATATTTTGCAGATAGCTATGGAACAGGTGATATTACTTATGTCCGGATTCTTAGCCTGATAGCTATTTTCATCCTTATTATTGCATGTATAAACTTTCTAAACCTTTCAACAGCACAATCAACCAGGAGGGCCAGGGAAATAGGTGTACGAAAAGTATCAGGAGCCAATAAACAAAAAATAATCCTCCAATTTCTGGGAGAATCTCTTCTAATTGTATTGGTGGCCCATGTAATTGCAATGATCTTTGTTGAATTGCTTTTACCTGGCTTCAATAATCTTATAGGAAAGCAATTGTCTGTAAACTATCAGAGTGCCGGTTTGTATATTGGATTATTCACCATTGTATTATTTTGTGGTCTGCTGGCGGGCGGTTATCCTGCATTCTATCTTTCTTCTTTAAAACCATTGGATGTAATAAAGGGTACTGTCAATAAAAATCCTAGTAATGCCGGATTCAGAAGAATCCTCGTAATCTTTCAATTTTCCCTTTCTATACTGCTTATTATATGCACTTTAATTGTTGAGGCTCAGCTTAAATATATACAGAATAAAAACCTTGGATTCAATAAAGAAAACATAGGCTATTTTATGTTCCCTACTCGTCCGTCAGATCCTAAGCTCCAAGCTTTAAAGAAAGAACTAATCAGCAGTCCGGATATACTTAGTGTGACAAGAGCAGGTAATCCTTTCTACAATGAGGGTACCAGGAATGGTTTTACCTGGGAGGGGAAAAGTGAAGTCGATGACGTATATTTTCATATGATTGGTGTTGATCCTGATTACGCCAGTGCCTACAAACTTGAACTTAAGGAGGGGCGCTTCTTTTCTTCTGAATTTCAAACTGACAAAACAGCTATCGTTATAAATGAAGAAGCAGAAAAAATATTGGGTTTTAGTAATCCGGTTGGGGTAACAATTACTTCGTCCCGCGGATCCAAATTGAATATTATTGGAGTAGTAAAAGATTTTCACATTCAGTCGCTGCATCACAAAATTGGACCGGTAATTATGCAGATGAGTGAGTCGAACAATTTCTATATCAGAATGAAACCTGACAAAATAGTTCCTGTTGTTGAGTCTGTAAAAAAGACTTTTAAATCTTTTGACCCTGGGCTACCTATCGATTTTCACTTCCTTGACAACGATTATGATAACCTTTACCGGACCGAAAGAAGAATGGGTAAAATATTTGGCTATTTTTCTTTATTGGCAATTTTAATATCCTGCCTTGGCCTGATTGGATTATCCTCTTTCATGACCCAGCGTAGGACAAAAGAGATAGGAATAAGGAAAATAAACGGGGCAAAGTCCGTTGAAATATTCTCACTGATCTCAAAAGAATATATTTTATGGGTGATGATCTCAATTATAATTGCATGCCCTATTGCCTGGTTTGTCATGAATAAATGGTTGCAAAACTTTGCCTACAGGGTAAGCATAGGTTGGTGGATATTTGCATTGGCAGGTGTTATTGCTTTGCTAATTGCATTGCTGACAGTAAGCTGGCAAGCATATAGAGCAGCGAGTAAAAATCCTGTCGAAGCGCTCAGGTATGAGTAATTTACCCCCTAAATCCCCCAATTGGGGGACTTAATGTGCTCCAGCCCCCCATTTATGGAGTTGGGGGGGTAATAATACGGATAAGAGAAATGGAGAAACAGAACAGTGAAACTCTGTGATCACGATAACTATCTGGACTCAGTGCAACTCTGTCCAGGGAATTTGATCGGCATTATGATCATTTTTTGAGTATCAGTGTGAGATATAATTGTTAATTTTATTATGTTTTTCAGACCATCGGTCAATATGCGAAAAACTAATTTAGTTAACATTAAATTCTTTATCCTCATTGCATTCGCTTCGGGATTGCTTATAGGATGTGTTAACACTCAAGGAACCCTGAAAATAACCGGGAAAGTTTTAGATGAAAGCACAAAAAAGGGAATTCCCTGGAAAAATATAATTGTTCAGGGAGTTGTAGATAGCGTTAATAAATCAGAACCAATCGAAGTTGGTCAATTCTCAACTGACAGCGCAGGTTGTTTCACATATTCATTGAAAAAAATTAAAGGTGCCTATAATTACAATTTTTGTTTCATCGGTAATTTAGATTATCCTGTCACAATCAATAAAATGACACTCTTAGGCCTTGAAAGAAATGCAAAATATATCTTTTTTTCACTAAGCAAATTTGTAGATCTTACCATTAGAATAAAGAGAAAAAGTAAAGCACCTGTTTGCGATACCCTGCATCTGATTTGGGAATCGAATGGGATTTTTGGTTTATCTCTATATCCCTATAAAATATATAATTATGGAAGAACAAATAACTCCTTTGGGCTAACTTCAGGCGGAGACTTATGGTGGATAGGTGGAAATGTAAATTCTACAATAGAGACTAAAGTTTTTGCAGACAAAAAGACAGAATTAAATTGGGAGCTGTATCGAAACGGACAGAGAAAGGAATTCACAGACACAATAACATGCAAGAAAAATCTTGAAAACACAGTTTATTTTACCTATTGAAGGAATAGAAAGTATTTGCTCTGCCAGGTTGGATCACAGCAAGTAAAAATCCTGTCGAAGCGCTTTCGTGCCAGGCATTTTCATTTGTCGGGGTGGACAACTTAGAAATATTAGTTGAGTTTTAATTTCTCATCTATTCTAAAATAAAGTCGTATCTGTGTTCTTTAAGTGGCTTACCAAATGCTGTTGATTCTTTTTCTTCACTTAACTTAAAGCCATGCTTCCTATATAGGTGGGCCGCAGCTTTTAATTCGTGAGTAGTCCATAGATAAGAAGACTTGTAATTGTGTCCTGTGAGAAATTCCATATATAAATTCATAAGTTTATTACCTAATCCAATACCGCGAGCAAAAAAACTACATTATAAAAATGTCTACAAAAGGAGGAATAGCAGAAGCTATAATTAATGCCTTGAAGGATGGTTTAACCCTGGTAGAGGCATTTAAAGTTGGTATAAGCCGAAGTAATGAGATAGTCTCAGGTTCTTAATCACTTTTATTTTAATGGAATACTTTATTATCCGTTCCTGTTAACCTAATTACTTAACCGCATAGCACGTGAAGGTTAAATTTATTTTTACAACAATTAACTTGTGTTATCGAATCACCTAGGTAATACTAAAAGCTTTGGAAAGAGCTTTGTGCATGACATTTACGGGTGCATCTTTACCCGTCCAGAGTTTAAATCCAATGGCACCCTGATATACAAGCATACCCAATCCATCGAGAATTTTTGCACCGCGCTTTTGAGATTCACGTAAAAAAGGTGTCGTGGGTGTGGGTATGACATCGCAAACGATCATATTGTCTTTTATTGAATCATATGAAATATCTGGTTTTTCATTAATATCTGGAAATAAGCCAATAGATGTGGCATTAATCAGAATATCAGTACCTGAGGGTATTTTATAACCAGATTCCCATTTCATGAACTGCGCTTTAGCGGATGTTTTTGTTGTTATTAACTTGGTGAGAATTTTGCCCCTATCGTCGTGACGATTTACAATCGAAATAGTCTTTGCACCTGCCAAAGCAAGTTCTGCACTAATGGCTCGGGCTGCGCCACCTGCACCCAAAATAACAACATTTTTCCCGGAGGGATCAAATTCTGCATCGTGTGTAAGTGCATACATAAAACCTTTCCCATCTGTATTTTCGCCAATAAGCCAGTTATTGACGTTTATAACCGTATTTACCGCACCCATAAGTGCAGCATCTGGTTTTATTTCATCAAGGTATTTTAATACATTCACTTTATGGGGAATGGTTAGATTTATGCCTTTCATATTAAAAGCACGGATTCCTCTTATTGCATTTTCCAAATCAGCCGGAAATACTTCAATAGTGAGGTACCTCCAATTCATTCCCAACTCAGCAAATGCAGCTTCATGCATTACTACAGTGGGGTTGTCGGCAACTGGATGTCCAAAAACCCCTATCAATTCTGCTTTATAATTTGGCATTTATTCAATGATTTTTAAGATTTTGTATTGATACTCTAAAATTAGATAATAGAATTTTATAATCAATAGTTTGTCGGTCATTCAGAAGGCTAAGCGCCTCATCAAGTTTATTTGCCAGGTCTGACTTTAATCCGGATGCGCGAAAGTACCCAAGCGCCATGGTGGATGCCTGTTTAACCTTAGCTTCATCCTTCCCTGCTTTCATCTTCTCAATATACTGATCAATAGTTTTTTCAAAATCGTCCGAATTGGCCTGAATTATATATATTAATGCCTTATTATACATTGCAGAAGAATAATCAGGGTTGATCATCAAAACGCTGTCAAATGAAGCAAGTGCACCTTTGTAATCATCTTTAGAGAAATATTCGCCTGCCAAATTATTATATGCCTTTACCAGAATTATATCAGCGTTCTGTTTAACTGATGTGTTATCATATTTTTCTGCTGCCCCTTCATTGTAAACTTCGATTACATCATTTAGTCCCTGGCCTTTAATAGTTGTAGTTGAAAAAAACACTACAACAAATAGACTAATTGTTTTAATTAAATTTCTAAGTTTCATTTTGATTATCATATTATTATTAACTTATATTCTTTTGAAAAGGCTAAAAATTAAAATTAAAATTGTTTTATCTAACCGTTATTGTGGGAAGGTGATATTTATCACCTTTGCCAAATGAACAACAGCTTCGAATTCTCGCCAAAATAATAAATAATACTGATTTTTTGCACCTTCACTTTTTTAATTGAACACTTTCTTGTCACGTTGCACAGACTTTAAAAGTATTAATAATATGTTCTTTGTAGGTTTCTGAACTAAGGTTGACTGACCCTAAAGTAAACAATCCTATATCCACTGATGTCAATCATTGAAATACCTGCCGAATAGAGGGTGATGGTTCTGGTAGTAATCCTTCTTTAAATCACAAACTATTGTAGATTAATAATATAGAGGCTTTCTTAAGTTTAAGTTAATGGAACCGTTGAAGGATTTTGTTGATCACAATTGGCTGTTATAAAATGATTACCAAAATCCTGAACTAATTATTTGAATTTCCGTTGTTTATGTTAAATGTAGTTAGATCGTTTAATATGGTCAAGACTTTCGGCTTTGGCATTTCATTTTATATATTGTACTTAAGTTATTTAAATAATATTTTTAATGGAAGAGAAAAATAATCTTTTGTTTTTTTGGCATAACTTTATCAGAAATTATGTATAAATCATGTGCAGGTTAGTTTTTATTACTATAACAATTCTTATCACAATGAAAGCTCTTTCCCTGATCAAGTCTGAAGACAGGGAACCTTATGCAGCAGGGAATTTATATTCGTCTGATAAAGACCTGGTGTCCGCCTACAATGTTTCTATCCTTTTTGAGAAGGATCCGAAAAACGCCAGTAATCAGGGAATGGAATCAGAAGTGTCATTTACAAAAGAAGAGATTAATCTGCTCTTCTCGATAGCCAGGAACAGCATTCATAAGATGCTCTATGAAAATAAAAGGTTGACCATTGATCCCTCAACTATCTTTCCGAATCTTAAGAAAAACATGGGTGCTTTTGTTACCCTGAACGTCGACGGTAATCTGCGGGGGTGTGTTGGCCAGTTCACTTCTACTGACCCACTTTATGAAGTTGTGAACCAGATGGCTATAGCATCAGCATTTGATGACACACGCTTTACTCCACTCTCAAAAGAAGAATTCAATAAGGTCAAGATAGAAATTTCGGTTCTGGGACCATTGAAAAAAATCAATAACATTTCCGAAATTGTTCTGGGCAAGCATGGTATTTATATAAAGAAAGATTTCAGATCAGGCACAATGCTGCCACAGGTTGCTACAGGAAATCACTGGTCTTTGGAGCAATTCCTGGGTTACACTTCACGCGACAAAGCTGGTCTGGGATGGGATGGATGGAAAAATGCCGATATTTACATTTATGAGGCAGTAGTGCTTGAAGAAAACAAAAAATAATTATATGCCATGTCATCATCACCGGTATTGTCGCCTCAATTTTATAGCTCATAAGTTACCTTTACATGTGAAGACGGTTATTTAAATGCAGAATAGATATGAGTCTTGCATATTTCAGATTTTATGAGGAATTGAATGATTTTCTGCCTTCGGAGAAAAGGAAAATGCTTTTTTCATATGCATTTAACGGCAATCCTTCGGTTAAAGATGCTATCGAGGCAATGGGGGTACCGCATGTTGAAGTTGACCTGATCCTCGTGAATAGTCTGCCGTTAGATTCTTCTTATAAACTTAAGAATGCAGATTCCGTATCCGTTTATCCTGTTTTTGAGATCTTTGACATCGCTTCTGTCACACATTGGAGGGAAAAACCTTTGCGGGATTTGAAGTTTGTCGCTGATGTTCATCTTGGAAAACTCACCAAATACCTGCGATTATGTGGCTTTGATACGTATTACCGTGCAGACTTTAGTGACAAGGAAATCATAAATCTAGCAATATCAGATAAAAGAGTTATTCTGACGAGGGACAGAGGATTACTTAAGAATAAAAAAGTGACCCATGGTTACTGGATAAGATCGATATACTATTGTGAGCAATTAAAGGACGTAATCCTCCATTTTGATTTAAAGAACCAGATCACTCTTTTTACACGTTGTATGGAATGCAANNTGGAACGGCTCACATTACCAGAGTATGAAAAGACATATTAAAATATTGATGCAAAAAACCCATACGATTTCATAGATAGACCAGGTTATATACGACTATCGCATATCATTCAAGATAAATGATATGTGTTGTTATAAGTTTCAGATATTACTTAAAGATTTTGTGCTTATACT
>PLMC01000047.1 GCA_003141495.1 Bacteroidales bacterium | reverse complement strand
CCGTGACTTGTCTTCGCAAACCTTTTTCAGGCATTTCCACAAAAGTTGCAAATATGATCTGGTCTGAAGTGAAAAACTCTGGAAAAGGCAAGTTTAAAAGGCAGGTAAATATATCACCCGAACTTATTGTCCGAAATTCCTGCGGCACAATATAGATATTTGTTAATAATTGTTGATATCTGACAGTTGTCAAACTGTAACAGAATAAAAATAACTTTTATCTTTGTTATGTTTTGGTGTTACAATGAAATATAATCATTGTAATGAAAAGGGAATGCGGTTTGAATCCGCAACAGTGCCCGCTGCTGTGAAGCCCGATCGTTCTTACGATGATGGTTTTATGAAATACCTGCCACTGTCCCGATTTATCGGGATGGGAAGGCTTCATAAAACCGGGATAAGTCAGAAGACCTGCCATACAAATCTAATATTCACGGCTTTCGGGAATAAAAGCGCCGAGTCATTTATTGATTCCCCACTCATATTTCCTTGTCAGCTCAGGATATTAAACGAAAGGGTTGAATATAAAATTGTACTAAGACACATTCGCTGAGTGCGTTTCGGAAATTTGATTAATTTAACTGGCGTTTGAGATACAGAATATTATTATATGGTGTAATGTTTTTCCCGCTGCAGCTTCTCGGACAGTTGTCACTGGAAAATGACACTGTCAAAATTAACGAAGTTGTCATTACCCGAAACATAATCTATACTGAACCTGCAGGTTTAAAAAAAACAATAATCGATTCTACAACTCTGTCTGATTACAGCAACACCAATCTTTCGGAGATGCTTTCAGGGAAATCGATGATCTTTATCAAGAGTTATGGCATGGGGGGAGTTGCTTCACCCTCTTTCCGGGGGACCGGAGCCAGTCAGACATTAATCACCTGGAATGGAATCAACATTAATAGTCCCATGCTGGGTCAGTCAGATCTTTCGCTTATTCCGATCGGATTGGTCGATGATGTACATATTTATTATGGAGGCGCTTCAATGCTGCTTAATAACGGAGGGATAGGCGGAGCCATCAATATTGAAACTAAACCTACATGGAAAGAAGGAACTTTGGTTTCTTTAAATGATGGTATGGGAAGTTTCGGTGAATATTCAGGATTGATAAAAATAAAAATTGGGAATTCTCATATACAGTCTGTTACAAAAGGATATCTGCTTGCTGATAAGAATAATTTCAGATATCTGGATAACGTAAACGGTTCCCCATTCGTGTGGAAGACAAGGACGAACAGTCAGGTCAGCCAGCAGGGTTTTCTCCAGGAACTATATTTAAATAATTCTGATAATGTTGCATCAGCAAGAATTTGGTACCAGGCATCAGACCGCCATATTCCTCCGACAATGCTGTCAACTGATGAAAATGAACGACAATTTGATAAATCTCTCAGGATAATGTTTAATGATAATATTAACCGATCAAAAAGCAGCTACTCTTTTACAGGAGCCTGGCTGATGGGAAGATTGAATTACTCTGATAAGCTTGCAATGAATAATTCCTCGAGCCTTTTTGAAACTCTTGTAATGAAAGCGGAAAGAGAAAGTCATCCATGGAACTATACAAACTTTAAAATAAACCTTAGTGATGAGTTCTGTATAGTAAAAACAAATCTTTACGATAGGAAAGTAGACAGGAATACCAGTACATTTACAGCTTCCATGGAGAGGGAATGCATAGATAAATTTGGAATTACCATTCTTTTAAGTGAAATATTGCTGAACCATAAATTTCTTATTCCTGATTTTTCAACCGGTCTTCAGTTCAGGTTAATTGAGGACAAAGAATATTTTTTAAAAGCCAGTATCTCGAGAAATTCAAGGATCCCGACCATGAACGATCTTTATTACCCATATTCCGGTAATACTGATTTGAGAAACGAATATGCATTTACCTATGAACTTTCTTATGAGATGAATCAAAAAATTTCATCTCTGTTAAAAACTAAAGCTGCTCTGTCTCTATTCCATAACTCTATTAAAGATATGATTCAATGGAATCCGGTGAATAGTAATTTCTGGACACCAGGCAATATTAACAGAGTCAGTTCAACTGGCCTTGAATCTGAGGTTTCCATGGCATATTCGGTTAATAAGTTCACTTCCAGTTTATATATTGGATATTCTCTGACAAAATCAGTCCCGGAAATCTCAGATTCTCCTGGTGATAATTCAGTAGGAAAACAACTGATTTATATTCCGATCAATCAGGCTAATAGCTCAGTCAGATTTGCTTATGGAGTATTTTATACTTCTCTTACAACAAGCTTTACAGGATTAAGATATACTACCAAAGATGATCTGGCATTTTTACCTTATTACATAATTAATAATTTAATTATTGGCCTTAAGCTACCTTTGCATAACACTTCAATCGACCTTAATTTAAATATAAATAATTTGTTTGATTATAATTACCAGTCAATAGCTTATTACCCCATGCCGGGGCGATCATACTTTGTAAAAATTCTATTTCAATTATTTAAATAACTGTACAATGAGGAATTTAGTAAAAATCATCATTCTCCCATTAATTTTAACTTCATGCTTAAAAGTACCAAATTCTCAAAATTTGAATTTTACTTTTACAGGAGGCGTTTTTATTGTTAATGAAGGCAACTACAGAGGCGGAAACGGGTCTCTCTCCTTTTATTCGTACGATTCCTCAAAGATCTTTAATGATCTATTCTATAGCATCAATGGCAGGCCGCTTGGTGATGTTCCTAATTCGATGGCTATCAGAGGAAACAATGCTTACATTGTAGTCAACAACTCAGGGAAAATCGAAGTTATAAACCAGGTAACACTTGTTTCGGTAGCTACAATCACAGGACTAATTTCACCCCGGAATATTTCGTTTATTAATGATAACAAAGCTTATGTGTCAAGCCTATACTCTGACTCGGTTGCTATAATTAACCTCCCTAACAATTCAATTTCCAGTTACATCAACCTTAGAAGATCATCTGAAATGATTGCTATTATTGGAAATAAAGCATTTATATCATATTGGACGGAAGGGAAAGAGATTATGGTTGTTAATACTGATAATGATAAGGTAGTTGATTCAATTGAAGTAGGAATCGAGCCTGAAAGCATGACTTTTGACAGATATGGAATGCTTTGGGTACTCTGCAATGGTGGCTGGGCCAGGCAGAATTATGCTGAACTGGTTGAAATTAACACAAATACAAATTATGTTGAAAAAACACTTGTATTCCCAACCAAAGATGCTTCTCCATCGTGTTTAAAAATCGACGGCAACGGACAGACTCTTTATTATATTGATAATGGCGTCAGAAAAATGGATATCGGCGCATCAGAGATTCCGAGCGCTACTTTTATTACACCCGAATCAGGACAGTATTTTTATAAAATTGGCATTAATCCTTTAAATAACGATATTTTCGTTACAGATGCAGTTGATTTTGCCCAACAGGGTTATCTGTTATTATACTCCTCCGATGGGAAACTCGTATCAACACAGAAAGCAGGAATAATTCCAGGGTCTATGTATTTCAAATTAGTAATCAATTAAAAATTTATCAGAACTGCTAAACATTCACACTCAGTGAAGCATGAATGCATTGAAATCTATATTGATCATCCTTTTATTCACAATTTCAGGTTGCGGGAGAATTAATAGAAAAGGCAATGAAGAAAAACCTGATGCCGGGAATGAAATTGTAAGGGCAGAGAGATTTGCAATTGAAAAAAAGAAAGGGTGGACTGAAGTTAAAATTATTAACCCATGGCAGGGAGCCAGGAATGTCAGTCAGATATATTACCTGGTGAAAAGAGGATCAGCATTGCCAGAAGGGCTGGATTCAGCTTCTGTAATATTTGTCCCTTTGCAAAAAATAATCTGTATGTCGACTACACATCTTGCAATGATTTCAGCACTTGGTGAAGAAAACTCCATCGCAGGTGTATCTGGCACAAATTTCATCTATTCACCAGGAATAAAAAGAAATGTTGATAAGGGGTTGGTTGCGGATATAGGCTATGAGGCGAACCTAAATAAAGAATTGATTTTGAATATTTCGCCTGACCTTATTATGATTTATGGAATAGGAAGTGAATCAGCCGGCTATGTTGGAAAACTTAAAGAGCTGGGTATCAAAGTGATAATTAATGCCGATTATCTCGAGACAGATCCGTTGAGCAGGGCAGAGTGGATTAAGTTGTTCGGATCTCTTTACTGCAAAGAAAATTTGGCTGATAGTATTTATAATAAAGAAGTTGACAGGTATACAAAATTGAGGTCATTTATCGAACAAAACAACTTATCCAGGCCAAAAGTACTGCTTGGACTTCCTTTTAAGGATACGTGGTATATTTCACCTGGTAATTCATATATCAGTAAACTTATAGCTGATGCAGGAGGTGAATATCTTTGGGCGGATACCGAATCGTCCCTTTCGATGCCATATGGAATAGAAAACGTCTATTTAAGGGGAATGAAAGCCGATTTCTGGCTGAATATCTCAAATATAAGTTCACGCAAAGAGATTTCGAGTGTCGACCAGCGTCTGAATGGCCTTCCCTGTTTTAAAAACGATAACCTCTACAATAATAACAAACGGATAAGTGAAGGTGGAGGAAATGATTACTGGGAAAGCGGGGGTCTTTATCCTTATCTTATTCTTAAAGATCTTGCCACTATTCTGCATCCTGAATTATTCAGTGATCATGAACTAACCTATTACAGAAAAATTAATTAAAACAGATCATTTGAAAACTGAAACAAAGAAAGATTTATCTGTTGAGCTTATACCAGGAAGAAATATCAGGCTTATCTTCTCAGGTCTTTTGTTACTGGTTCTCATTTTTTTTATTCTCGATATCTTATTTGGGTCGGTGAGTATAAAAGCTTCTGAAGTAATAAGGGCAATTTTCACCAGCACAGGTAGTAATTTTGAAACTATTGTTCTGAGATTCAGATTACCAAAAGCTATCACAGCTCTGACTGTAGGTGTTGCATTATCATTAAGCGGCCTTCAGATGCAGACTGTATTCAGGAATCCGATGGCCGGACCTTATGTCCTGGGGATAAGCTCCGGGGCCAGCCTTGGTGTTGCATTTGTTATTCTGGGTTTCTCTTCACATATTACACCTGATAATATTAATGAGTTAGGCAACTGGATTCTTGTTGCAGCCTCATGGGCTGGTGCTGGAGCCGTGATGATGTTAATAATGGTCATCTCATCGAAGATAAAAGATATAATGACAATCCTAATACTCGGTATAATGCTTTCAAGCGGGATATCTGCCATTGTCATTATTATGCAGTATTTCAGTAATGAGACAATGTTGAAAGCTTATGTGATATGGACTATGGGAAGTTTGGGCAATCTTACTGCAAGTCAGCTTAATGTTCTTTTAATTTCCGTCTCAGCCGGCGTAATTCTGAGTTTGTTCTCATCCAAAATGTTAAATGCCTTATTGCTTGGGGAAAATTATGCCGGTAGTATAGGGCTCAATGTAAGGTTTGCAAGGATTGTGATATTTATATGTACAAGTATTCTGGCAGGAAGTGTCACAGCCTTTTGCGGGCCAATTGGATTTATTGGTATAGCAGTTCCGCATATTGCGAGAATTCTGTTTAAAACATCTGATCATAAAATATTAATACCAGGCACCATTCTGATAGGAGGGGCAGTTATGCTAATAAGTGACATTATTTCACAATTGCCCGGATCAGAAAATGTCTTGCCGGTAAATGCTGTTACCTCTCTGATTGGAATTCCTGTGGTTATCTGGGTAATCTTGCGTAATAAAAAATATTCAGGACCATTCTGATGAAAATGCATTCAAAAGAAATATTGTCTCTCGAGTCACTGAAAATTGGATATGTTTCGGGGAAAAATGAAAATGCACTTCTTCCTCCTCTGACAGCATTCGCTAACAGCGGTGAACTTATTGCCGTCATCGGCAGAAACGGAATTGGCAAGAGTACTCTGTTAAGAACACTGACAGGACTTCAACCTGCGCTTGGAGGTGAAATTTTTTATAATGCCAGGAATATCAGAGAATATACAAGAATGGAGCTTGCACAGAAAGTAGGTTATATTTCAACTGAAATTGTTAAAGTCAGTAATATGAGAGTATATGACCTTGTTGCTCTGGGCAGGTTTCCACATACAAACTGGATCGGGAAAATTGAATTGAATGATCATGAGATTATATTGGATGCTTTAAAAAAAACATCCATGGAAGGATTCAGAAAGAAGTTTGTATCAGAACTTTCTGATGGCGAACGTCAAAGATCAATGATTGCAAGGATTTTAGCCCAGGATACAAGTATAATGATAATGGACGAACCAACCGCTTTCCTTGATGTAGCAGGAAAATATGAGATTCTTCATCTCATGCATTTGCTTTCAAGGAATAGTGGTAAAACAATAATCTTCTCAACTCACGACTTGCAAATGGCTATTAATCAGTCAGATAAGATTTGGCTTATTCTTGGCAATAAACTTATTGAAGGAGCTCCTGAAGATCTTATGATAGCAGGGGCATTCGACCACCTTTTTGATTCATCCATTGTCCTGTTTAATTCAGAAGATGGTACTTTTTCATTCAAAAGTGATACTAAGGGAACCATTTATATTGATGGAGAGGGTGACAAAAGGTACTGGACTGAGAAGGCTGTCAACAGGGCGGGTTTTACTGTTTCTAAAGAAAGAACTTTTCCATATATAACACTTCCTTCTAATAGTAATTTATGTTGGCAACTCTCAGGTCATTCCATTATTCAGGAGTTCAGTTCCATTTATGAATTGATTTTGTCTCTAAGTAATGATTTGATCAGATCTATTTAAAAAAATTTCTGTAATGATCGATAAAAGGACCGATTTCTTCAACGGCCAGTTTTTTGGCAATGATTTTCTTGTTTTTATCCAGGATATAAATAGTTGGGGTAGACTGCACATTATAGTAAAAGTCAAAATGTGAGATTCTCTTTGGATCCCATCCATTTATCCAGGTAAGCTTATTATCCTCAATATATTTTGTCCATTTCTCCTTATCAGATGTAGTACATACAGCAAATACTTCCAAACTGTAATCTTTAGGTTTATCATAGTAAGCCTTTAGTTTTGGCGTAGCCTCCTGGCAGTGTCCGCAATTAGGTTCCCAGAAGTAGAGAACAGTAAAATCTTTTTCGACATCATATAGCGAAACAAATATTCCTTTATATGAGTCCATTACCATGTTTTCGGCCTTTTTACCTATAAGATTTGGCCTTATCAGGTCGATTTGCTTTCTGAGATCATCTTTAAATTCTCTGGTCACCCAATCAGCTTTTCCTGAAAGATATATATCATCCGCGATTTTGACCATTACGGCATCGTGCCCCATTATTTCACTTTCTCTGAAATGGTTAAAAAGATAAACTGAAACAAATTGAAACATTTTATAATTGGAACTGCACTTTTTAATCAGTTTATCGATCTCCTTGTTAATAGTATCAGGAGATTGTATTAAAACATTTGTAAAGAAAGAATCGAGTCTCGAATATAGAAGAGGTGTTCTGATTAATCTCTCATCATTAAGATCAATGTTATCAAAGAAATGATCCTTGTTATAATTGTAGTTCATTACCCATCTTATCGAATCGGGGTTCTTATATCCAACGGGAATCGTGAATTTGGGAATATCAATAGGGAGTAATCCTTTTACAAGAGTACCCAGAAAATTGCCTTCATTTGCTTTGACGACACTTTTAAGGTATGCTTTCATGTTTTCTTCCTGAAGTTTTTGAACTGATCCAAGTATCTTCAGCGAATCGTTGTTTTGTTTGTTGTTTTGAATCCTTTTAGAGATAGCAATGGCAGTTTGTTGCATTGTCACCCAATTTTTCTGGTACTCTACAAAAGCAGAATTCTCTTCTGTCCCTGTGAATTTCAGAGTATTAAAGTAGTCACTAAAAGTACAGCTGAGAGAGAAACGCTGGTTGTCAGATATCAAAATTTCAAAATATTTTCTTCCCGGAAGCACAATCATGTATATACCCTGCGGCAGGGTCTGCTGTCCACGGAAAATTCCATTTCCTGACCTGTCCAGTTTAGCTGTATCTTTTATATATTGCTTGTCGCCAAGATGATAAGCCAGGAAAACCGTAGAATCCTGAAGATCCCTTATGGTTACATTAATTTCATAACCATTTTTCAACTGGCCAGACAAAAATACCGGAACCAATGACAGTAAAATAGAAAAAATTAACTTCCTCATTTATACTCAGGATTATTAAAGTCACCTGCAAAAATAGCCAATGCAATTTCTTTGCCAAAGTTTGTCAGACAAATATTAAGAAAATATATTGTACATTTGATATAATAACCGTCGGCAAAAATGAAGATCTCCTTACTGATCCCTGTATTTGATTATGATATTATTGCACTTGTTCATAGCATGAAAGATGCAATGGGTAAAGTGCCTGAATTCTATGAAATACTGATAGGAGATGATGGTTCTTCTGCTGAATACCGTAAAAAATACAGATCGCTTGAAGCAGATAATGTGAAGGTGATCTCTTCCAAGAAAAATATTGGCAGAGCTGCAATCCGAAACCGGCTCGCTCTTGAGGCCAAAGGTGATTTCCTGATTTTTATAGACGCTGATGTAATGCTGCCAGGAACTGCTGAAGCATATATGCTGAAATGGCTTCCCTTTTTGAATAATTCAAGAGTAATTTGTGGCGGCACATTATATCATGATAGTGCGCCCGGTGATCCTGACAAACTTTTACGATGGAAGTATGGAAAATGGAGAGAACAAAAAAGTGCCGTTGAAAGGAATAAACATCCTCATAGAGGTTTCTCAACTTTTAATGTTCTTTTTGAAAAATCTGTCTTCTCCAAAATACGTTTCAATGAAGAGCTGAAACAGTATGGTCACGAAGATACACTTCTTGGTTTCCAGTTGAAAAAAGCAGGGATTGATATACTTCATATTGATAATGGACTGATGCACGAGGGACTGGAATCGAACAGGGACTTTCTTAATAAGACTAAGCTGGGAATAGAGAATCTGAGTCAGCTTTATGATAAAGTCACTGATAAGAAATCATTCTCTGAGACAGTCTCGATGCTGAAAATTTATTATAAACTCAGGTTATTGGGATTAACACGAATCTTAGCAGGAATTTTTATCAGATACCGTGATCGGATGGAGATTAGACTTGACTCCAGTAATATTTCCCTATTGCTGTTTGCGTTCTACAAAATGAGTATGTTTTGTACGTATCGTGAGATTCATACACGAAAAAATATTCTGCCTGTATTCTAGTAATCCACGAAATAAGAAAACCATTCCTTCTGCGAAGGACCTCTATTGAAATTTTGTCCGTCCCAATTCGCTCTGATTAAGTTTGTGGTTATTATTATTTCTATCAATTGATAATAAAAAGATTATAACTCAATTTTCATTAAATCAATATTTCCGTCAAACCTTCTTGTTGCTTTTAATACAAAATCGAACCGGTTTATCATTGTACAAAGGAAGAAATCGGTTGGAGGTGAGTAACTGAGATTGACAGGGTCAAAGAATCGTTTTCCTGAAGTATTCTGAAGATTGGCAATCCGGGCTTCATAAATGAACTTTTCGTTTTTAAGTTCTGCAGCTATCATTTCAGCGCACATCAGATCTTCTTCAGATGAACAGTTTGCCCGGTATCCCATTGCTACTAGAGAGACTTTATCAGGATCAATAGATTTTATATACCTGACAACAGCACCTGCGTTGACAAAGCTGCCAGTCAGAATTGCATCAGCATTAAAGGCATTAGTAAGTCCCTGTGTACCTGCAGTTGTAGTCTGAATAACAGTTTTTCCTGAAAGATCTTCCCTGATTATTTCTGTCGGGCTGTTACCGAAGTCAAAACCTTCAATTTTTTTCTCATCTCTTTCACCGACAAGAACTGAGTTTTTGTATTTCTTCTTTAATTTAAATGCCTCTGAAACTTCAGATGTTGCAATGATCCTGACGGCACCCGCATCAAAGGCATAGCAAGCTACCGAAAAGGCCCTGAACACATCAATAATAACTGCAACTCCTTTTGCATTTCGAGCTCCGTCAACAAACTCCAGTGTCTCAATTTTCATTTTTCATCCTATATTTATTTTAAAGTGAAAATAGTAATTATTTTTTTTTATTCCATTTCATGCCGGCAGGTATTTCGTATATTTGAGCCCGCGAGCAGTTTTTACAAATAACTTACTGATATTAATGCAAATATAATATTATGGTAAATCCTGTTTCATGGATACTTGATCAGTTAAAGAGATTGAATGATGCAATCTGGAATACTCCGCTTTCAGAATTATCAAGGAGAAAATCATATATATTCAAGCAATTAAGAATTATCGTTCTTGCTGTAAGGGGGTTCTTAAATGATAAAGTTCAGCTCAGAGCTTCAGCTCTGACTTTCTATTCTCTTCTATCTGTTATTCCTGTGGCTGCGATAGTGTTTGCAATCGCCAAAGGCTTTGGTCTGGATCAAACTCTTCAAGACCTGATAATCAAAAAATCAGGGTCTGAGCAGGAAGTTCTTTCATGGCTTCTTCAGAAGGCCAGGATTGCTATTGAAAAAACCAGAGGAGATTATATAGCGGGGATTGGTATGATAATACTTTTCTGGTCCGTAATGTCATTACTTAATCATATAGAAAGCTCATTTAATCATATATGGCAGATCAGCTCGTCACGTCCGTGGTACAGGAAATTTACCGACTACCTGACCATAATGCTCATTGCACCTGTATTCATTATTCTTTCCAGCGGTATCACCGGTTTTCAGGTTACAACTCTTCCTGATTATATGAATAACGCACCCATCCTTGACTTTTTTAAACCTGTCATTAGTTTTTTAGTCAAGTTTGCCCCTTATTTTCTAAGCTGGGTGGCTCTTACAGTCCTGTACATTATAATGCCAAATGCTAAAGTTAAGTTTATGCCTGCTTTGATTTCAGGTTTAATCGCTGGCACAATACTTCAGGGTATTCAATGGTTATATATTGACCTTCAATTCGGAATATCAAAACTTAATGCTATTTATGGGAGTTTTGCAGCTGTACCCTTGTTTATTATCTGGTTGCAGACTAGCTGGACCGTAGTGCTTCTGGGAGCAGAAATATCTTTTGCGAATCAGAATCTTTCACGTTATGAAATGGAGTCTGAGGCATTGAATATTAGCACCTATCAAAAGCGGGCTTTGATCCTTATGATAATGCATATGATTATCCGTAACTTTATGCTGGGTGAAAAGCCTATCAGCGCTGAATATATAGCTGTCAATCTTAAAATTCCGGTACGACTCGCACGTGATATACTTCAGGATCTCAGCGGTGCGAACCTGGTCTCAATAATTCATGAAAACGAGGAGAAAGAACGTTTATATCAACCTGCATTAGATGTCAACAGATTAACGGTCAGTTATGTTTTTTCGCGACTCGATAAGAAAGGTGTTGAGCAGATTATGGTAATCAGAAACAAAGATTATGAAAAGATCATTACTATGCTCGAAAAATTCGACAAGCTCATTGCGAAATCGGATGCCAACATTTTAATCAAAGACCTTTAGCTTTGTTTCCGGATACCTTTTTATCCTTTAGTTTTTTTTGAGTAATAGTTTTCAACAAAGTTTATAAAATCAGCGAATGATTCCCATTCATTAAACAGGTAATGTGGAAGTTGCAGAACAATATTTTTTGTGTCCTTCTCTTTTTCCCAATAACCTTCGAGATTTTTTGAAGGAAATACCCTGTCTATTTCACTTGTTACAGCATAATCCCATTTGAAACCAGGTTCTTTCTGTTCCATAATGCGGTTATATAGCCAGCGGAGCTCATCGTGCAGGGATTTGAGTGTTCGGTGAGGAACTCTGTCAATATTTGATTGATAAGATTTTTTATCGCCAAACATCCTGAAATAGAATTTATCGATGTTTTCTTCTGTAATATTATTAAGTGTCCCTTCAAATATATTAAGAGGAATACCATACATATCATCTGCAGGGACAGGAGTTCCATTTACTGCTATTGTTAAATCTGGTTTTATTCCTGTTTTCGGGGATAGATATTCAGCGGCCCAGACACCAAGGGACCATCCAATAAGGGTTATTTTCTCATAGGTTTTCGTTTCCGGGAGAACAAGCGCTTCATCTGCAGAATAATTATAAAAAAGAATAAAATCAAACTCATCGTTGCAAAGAGGTGTGAAGACATTTTCGTCTGTCCCCCAGCCTCCATATAATACAACAAGATGATTATTCTTTTCCCTTCTTCTGATATAGGTCTTCATTATACTCTATACAGGTTTTGATGAAAGTGATCAGTTTTCCCCATTTACTGAAAGCATGCAAAGATAGTTAATTTTTTGATCTATTGAACTAGCATGTCTAATCGATATCTTGTTCCTGGAAACCCATCACCAGCCCCATCCCTTCATTGCAAATTCCTAACCCATCCCTTCGATGCTGTTCAAAAAGCCCTTTGTGTACCTTAGTGATAACCTTTGAGCACCTTTGTGGTAAAATATAATTCATTGAACCACAAAGGATCACAAAGTAAGGCACAAAGTAACACGAAGGGAAATCACGATAATTTATGCCCTTGACCAATGACCGAAACAGATTTTTTGTGTTTAACTCCGTTCCTCATTATTGCCACTGCCCCTATTGTAATTATGATCGTAATTTCCATACTAAGGAATTATAAAGTTGTTTATGGTTTTTCCGTATTGTCATTATTAGTCGCTTTTGCTTCCATATTTTTAATTATTCCTTCGGTACCCCATACTATTGAGCCCTTATTCATTATTGACATTTACAGCCTGTTTTTCCTTGGAATAATTATTATTTCGGCATTGCTTGTGACTTTGCTTTCTTACGATTATATAAAACAGCTTGACGGGGTAAAGGAAGAATACTACATTATCCTTTTCACATCAACACTCGGAGCATCATTGCTGGCTGTTGCAAATCATTTCGTACTGTTCTTTCTTGGTATAGAAACACTCAGTATTTCATT